>CAYMND010000206.1:0-5739 GCA_964391685.1 uncultured Clostridia bacterium
GCTCGCCGCCGAGGGAGCCAGCGGCTTAAAAAACGCCGGCTGGTTCGTGAGGAAGCCGTTATGGCCGGAGGCTCCAGCGGGGCCGCCCTTTGCGGGGTGTTCAAGATCGCCGCCGACCTACCTGAAGGAACCCGCATCGTCACCATTTTCCCCGACAGCGCCAGCCGCTATTTGAGCACTGTTTTCAACGATGAGTGGATGAAGGCCCGCAACCTGCTGTAAGAATCATTTCAACTTCTTCTTGAAGTCGATCAGGGTATAAATATCTCCAAGCTGACAGGACAAGTGAACATCAATCACGAGGGGGATCAATTTACCTGCCGCCTTTCTTTCCTTGAAACTCCGGATCAGGCCGTCATCGATCTGCAGAGATTCGACGGCTGCCGCGTTCCTTTGGCTGAAATAGAAGCTCAACTTGAAGAAACAATTCCAGACCGAAAGCCAGAAAACTGTCTTATGGTTATGCTGTACCTTGCACAGCCAGGCCTTACCATCCCGGTAATAACGCCACTCTGGTTCAAGGGCATACAGTTCACCGGTGATCTTTCCCATGAATTCCTCGTACACAGTGTAAGCGGGACCGAGGGCGTCGGCGATCAGTTGTGCATTCGGATTTTGATCTTTGTCTCTCAACTGCATGACATCCATACCCTCTTCACCTCTCTGATATGTTTTTCTACAAGTCCTCTTCGCTGATCACAAGAATCCCATTCTCTTTCAGCAACTTGGAAGTAATCCCCTCACCATCAATCAGGCGACCGGAAAAAGTGCCGTCGTACACTCTCCCGCAACCGCAGGAAGGACTGTTCTGTTTCAGCACCGCCTCCCGGATCCCGTACATTCGGGCAAGCTCCAGAACCTCCCGGGCTCCGCGAATAAAAACTTCCGTAACATCCCGGCCGTCCTCGGTCATCACCCGACCGTCCCGTATTTCCGCCGGCGGTCTGGGGGTCGGCAGCCCTCCCAACTGTTCAGGACATAGAGGAATCAGGATCTCCTGTTCTCCCATCTCCTTTACCTTCTCATCGGGCATACCCTTTCCGTCGTAACGGCAATGCAGCCCCAGCAGGCAGGCGCTGCACAGCTTCATGCTGACTCCGGGCCCCATAGCGAATCGGCAGAAGCGGAAAGCGACAAAAGTTCATTGTTTTCTGGATCCCTGGAGAACACCCCCAATCCGACCCGGGTTCCATCCGGAGATGAGTCGTAGACTGTTGCGCTGGCCGTAACGGTCTCACCCGGTAAAACTTCTTTGATGAAGCGACCATAGAGACTGCGCAGAACCAGCTCGCCGTTCATATCGAAAGGCAGGACATCGAAGACCCAGGCGATGTATGCCACGTTGTTCACGTGGCAGTTGGTGTCGATCTCCGATGGCCGGACGGTAAAATTGAAGGCTCCATCCCCGGGGTCAGACAGTTTCAGCTTGTCGTTCCCTTCTTCCGGAAATGGGGACGGGCCTCCGATGATCGGTTTCCAGACATCCAGATAAAGCGGAAGAATGGCGGAAGGCTTTGCCGACAATAAATCGTAAAACAGCCACATGGAACGCGCCGTCCCGAGAAGTTCCCCTTTTTCGGACACGATCCGGTACTCCCGGGTGGCGAAGATACGCCGGGCCCACGAAACCCAGGTCTCCACCCGGAAACGCTCCCGGTAGCGGGGGTAACGATCCATGTGAAGACTTCCTCTCAGAAGAACCCAGCCGAAGCCCCGGTCCCGAAGTGAATGGATATCGAGTCCGGACGCATCGCAATGACTGGCCGCTGTCTCCTCAATCAGACCCAGGAGGTGAACAGCCAGCAGCCTCCCCCGTCCGTCACTCTCATAAAACCGGACCTCGTACTCCCTGGAGTGCCGGATGTGATCGCTCATCCGATCAGCGCTCCGGCCGCCAGTGCAATTTCGTCGTCCAAAACCGGATCTGCTATGCGGTTTTGGGCGGCAATTTCCGTCTTGTACAGCATGCAGCAGATTTCCGATTCCGTATAGCGGAACATATCCTGAAAAGAGCGCAGGGCATTGACGGCACCGGCGCCGAAGGGATCGACATCACCGTACGACAGAATGATCCCGAATTTCTTGCCCTTGAGGATACCGTTCTGATCGGTGTGAAACCCGTAGAACCGGTCGATGAACAGTTTCATCTGGGCGCAGACGGCGAACCAGTAGACCGGGGAAGCCAGCAAAACCGCATCGCTCTCGATGATCTTCCGATACAGGGGCTTCATGTCGTCGTCGACGACGCAGAATTCATTCTCTTTTTTCCGGCAGGCGTCGCAGGCCAGGCAGGGGCCGACGTTCAGGCCCTTCAGAACAATTCTTTCCACTCTGGCATCCAATTTCTGCAGTTTTTCAATGACCCGATCGGCCAGGTAGCTGCTGTAGCCGTCCTTGCGGGGACTGGCCAGAACCGCCAGGATTTTCTTCTTCATGTAATTGTCTCCTTTTTCATACTCCACTATCATTCCGATTCCGCCTTTTTTATAGATTATACATTCGGGAAAACACCAATGATAGAGTGGAATAGGGTCAGTCCCTTTTTTATACTTTTCGACAGATCAGGGCGGAGAAGAGGTGGTCGTAGGAAATCTTGTTTGCTCCCTTCATCAACAAGCGCTGTTCCTTGAGCTGTTCCAGTCCGCCCCGTTTCAACAGCTTCTCGAGATACGAGGTCGAATGCCGGAAGATGGGGATTCCCCAGCCCGTCGGTTCTTCCAAGCAGTCATCATGAAAATCTCCGGGTGCATAGGTGAAGGCGAAGACACCGCCTTCCTTCAGAACCCGGGCCACCTCGGCCAGAGGCCCGGACAGATCCCGAACGAAATGGAAGAGGCCGCAGCAGACCACGTGATCGAAGAAACGATCCGGGTACGGAATCGCTTCCCGGACGACGTCGAATTTCCCGAGCTCCAGGGCGAACGATTTGGCCCGGCAGGTCTCCAGCATCTCCGTCGAATGGTCGAGGCCATAGACCTGCAGACCGATTTCGGCAAAATGAATGGAAGCCAATCCGGTTCCGATACCGATATCGAGCATTCTTTTTCCGCATTTTACAAAAGGAAAAGCCATGCCGAACAGGACATCGTGGGCATGGCTGTCGTATTCGCCGACTTGTGCGTCATACAAACCGGCCGACTCCCGAACCCATGGTACACTTTTTTGGGGCCTTCCCATGTCGAAAGTATACTTCCCCCTTAGTCGTTTTACAATGAACCAAGGTTCCGGTGACGGGAAACCGACTCCATTTTTTCAGCGCCGGATGTGATCGTCGATCCGCTTCAGTAAGTCTCTGATGCTGAACGGCTTGGACAGAACGGCAGCGGCACCGAGACGTTTCAATTCCTCCAGATCGTCCTCGGTGATATAACCGGAGATCAGAATGACCGGCAAATGCGGAGCCGTCGGTCGAATGGCGGCCAGGGCGTCCCGCCCGTTCATGAAGGGCATGTTGATATCAATGACGACGATATCGAAAGCGGTTGGATCATCGCTGACCGTCTTGACCCCCTGCAGCCCGTTGTCTGACAGAGCAACCGAATACCCGTGACGTTCCAGCCCGGTTTTCAGAAACTTCCGTACATACTCCTCGTCATCCACCACCAGTATCCGGCCCGGGTGACGGTTTTTTTCATCTTCTTCCTGAATCGGTGCCGGCATCTGGCTTGTTTTCGGGAAATACAGAGTGAATCGCGTACCTTCACCCTGCCGACTGGAGACCTTCACCTGCCCTTTGTGTTCCTGCATGATTCCGTAGAGCGCCGACAGGCCGAGTCCCGTCCCCATGCCGGGGCTCTTGGTGGTGAAAAATGGTTCAAAAATCCTTTCCAACTGATTCTCAGGGATACCAATTCCCGTGTCTTCAACCGTCAAGGTAATGAAATCCTGATTCACCTGACATACCACCTTGGCCTCATCGGCCGGCAAGTCGGCGGATCGCACGGTCAAACGCCCTCCTTCGGGCATGGCATCCCGGGAATTGATGAACAGGTTGAGTAAAACGGTCTGCAGAAGAGCCGACTCCCCCATAATAAACGGCGGAGTCGCCTCGAGCCGGGTTTCAATGATGATGCGCCGGTCAAAAGTGTGAGCGGCCAGATTCAGAACCTCCTGCACCAGTCGATGCAGGTCCAGCACTTTCATCTGGCTGACATGCCTGCGGGCGAACGACAAGAGCTGGCGGGTCAGACCCGAGGCCCTTTCCACCGTGTTCTTGATGGATTTCAACAGATCCAGGCTGGAATTGTCATGAATCAGGTTCATTTCCAGCAACTCGGCGAAACCGTTAATTCCGGCCAGCAGATTGTTGAATTCGTGGGCCACTCCCCCGGCCAGCTGCCCCAGGGCATCCAGGCTCTGGCGCTGCCTCAATTCCTCCTCCATCTGATATTGCCTGGTTTTGTCGCGAAACACAAAAACGTAACCGATGGTTTTACCCCCATCATCCAGAATCGGTGAAGCCGACGGAGCCAGCCTGATTTCACTTTCATCCCGTCCCAGCAGCAGATGCTTTCGGGAAATATCCAGTGCCTCTTCCCGTTCCAGTATCTCTTTCACCGGATCGGACAGAGGTTCATTTCCCGGAACGGAGCGAAGGGGGAAAACTACCAGAAGAGACTCCCCGACAGCCGCTTCCCTCTTCCAGCCGCTCAACACCTCGGCTGCCGGATTCATGCGCCGAATCTTCATCCGGTCGTCGGTGGCCACTACCGCATCCCCGATAGAATCAAGAATTCCGGCCAGGTCGTGCTCGCTTCGACTCAAAGCGGCTTCCGCCTGCCCCGCCCTCTCCAGTTGATCGTGAAGATCCCGGTTCAACTTCGAAACCTGGTCGACATTTTTCCGCAGTTTTTCCGTGACCAGATGATAATGTTCGCGAATCCAGACTTGTTCGCGGTTCAAGCGGGACACCTCTTTTTCCCATACCGTCGTTGTTCTCTGGGCATTCCTTTCCTGCGTTATGGAACGGGCCCAGAGCTCCAGCACCGGATGGATCTCTGTGATTCGATCCAGAGGCCAGAGCAGTTTCCAGGCGTTATCCCCTTTTTTCTCCCATGAAGGATTGCCCTCCGGTATCAGTACCACACCGCAGAATCGGCCCCACAGGCCTTCGAGGAGCTTTTCCCCCTCCGGATCGGAGCTCACCAGCAGTACGACCGTCCCCCTCAGGAGATCGCTTTTACGGGGGCGAAAAATCTGATGATATCCCGGTGGCGGATCGGGATGGGTGCTCAGAAACAACACGGACATTTCAATCACCGAACAATAACAGGATATAGGTCATATTATGGAAAAAGGTCGCAGTGTATCTCCCGTCCGCATGGCGAAGCGGTCCGAATTCGCCGAACGAAGTGAAACCGGCGAAAGCCGTGGTCCGGGGCAGCCGTTCACGAACCGCCTGCACCTCGTGACCGATGCGGTTGCCCAGCAGGTGCTTGCGACCGGCACAACTGACGATCAAACCGGCACTCGGTGTAAAATCGGCCGTTGCGCTGACTTCGGCCAGCCGATACACTTCCTTCACAATCGCCTCAGGTTGGGATATGCATACCTGGATCCTGGCTCCCGACCGAATCCCCCCGAACAAATGAAGACCACCCTGCCTGTCCTGAGAGTTGGACACAATGGATCGGACATAACGCTTTCCCGGAATATCCGCATCGAGAACATTCAACGTTACAATCCCCTGATCCACCCTGGAAATCGGACGGCTGATCGCTTCCTCGATAAAAGCCACAG
>CAYMND010000207.1:0-5722 GCA_964391685.1 uncultured Clostridia bacterium
CCTCCTTACCCCCTTTACACGTCCCTCCCGGTCCCCTCCCGGGAGGGACAACTTTTTGTATTTCAGTTCACGGTTATAAACCGGTGCATCAGGTCCTGAAGATCATTGGCATTGGAGAGCATATCCTTTGCCGTATCGGAAAAATCATCGACCAACGTTGCATTCTGATTGATCACTTCTTCCAATTGGGATACCGCCAGATTGATCTGCTCCACACCGGTAAACTGCTCCTTGGAAGAATTCGTGATCACCTGCATCTTATTCGTGACCTCTTCAAGCAGGGATGCGATCTCCGAAAAGAACGCCGATGTCTGATTGACCAATTCCATTCCCTTCAGAGTCGTCTTGATATTGTTGGTCACGATACTTTGTATGTTCTGGGAAGATTCGGCGGTTTTCTGGGCAAGGTTCCTGACTTCCGATGCAACCACCGCAAAACCCCGACCGGCATCCCCGGCACGTGCGGCTTCTACGGCGGCGTTGAGGGCCAGCAGGTTTGTCTGAAAGCTGATATCGTTGATGACGTTGACAATCGTGTCGATTTTCTTTCCGGAATCAGTAATTTCCTGCATGGTTCCGGTAACATCCTCGATCAGCCCCCTCTTGGCTTTGACATCGTCATTGAACTGCTCCAACAGACGGTTCACATCCTCTGAGTTTTCCTTGTTCAATTTCAATATGGATGAAAATTCCTCAAGCGTCGTCGATGTCTCCGTTATCGATGCCGCCTGTTCGCTGGTACGGGAAGCCAGATCCTGGCTCCCTCCGGAAACCCTGTCAGTCGCTTGAATCAGAGACGAACTGTTGTTCTTCACATCGTTGACGATGTCGTGAATCTGCCCGATGAATCGGTTGAACCAATTGCTCAGGTCGCCCAGTTCATCCTTGTTGGAAGTACTGATCCGCTTGGTCAGGTCTCCTTCCCCTTCCGCCAGATCACGGGCCCGTACGACCATCTCCCGGATCGGATCGGTAATTGTTTTCGTAAAAAGAACCCAAAAAAGGATTGCTGCCAACAGCGTCAGACCCGTTATCAGGATGATCAACAGGACCACCCTGGAAAAAGCCTTCCCGGATGATTCCTGGGTTTCTTTTACGATCTTGTCATTGATTTCCTGAAGTTCGTTGAGATATTCTCTCATGGTCTCGAATTTCTCACTCGCCGCCCCCAGAGTCAATTCTTTGGCCTTCTGCCGTGAGATATCACTTCCTTCTTTCTGCCATGCGACGATCTGACCGGTTGCCTGTTCCCATTCTTTTCTGGCCGACTCATATTTTGAAAAAATCTCCTTCTCCTCTTCTGTTGAAGCCAACTTCTTGTAGCTTTCCCATCGTTCCGTCGACTGGTTGAAGTTTTCTTCATAATCCTGCAATAAGGTTTTGAATACATCACTTCCAGAACTTTCAGAAATCATCGATCTTTCTGCTACCAGAAGCTGCTGAAGATCCCGGTCCGCCTGGATCAGGAAATCCATTGCCGGTATTCTCACGTTGACAGAACTGTTGACATATTCGTTGATTTCTCCTGCGCTTTTGATGCCCAGAATCCCAACCGAAGCAATGAACACAATCATGATGATAAACATGACGATGAATTTTTTCCCAATCATCAGATTCTTGAACCATCCCATTTTATCCTCCGTTGTCTTGCAAGAACTTTTGCAATCTCAATGCTTGACGATAAATTTTTCCAAGATTTCAGGCTCCGGATAACTATGTCATTGTCAGCAATTAATATAATTTGGATATAAAAAAAAAAACAATAAGAAATCCTTGAACCTTGAAATCACTCCGGAAATGATATCATCAGCAATCCATGCTGATTGCGAAATCAAAGATAGGCGGGTAAAAGAAGAAATACCAGACTGTTCTCTTTTGTGATTCTTAGTTCATAATATAGAATAAGTGCTCTCGGAGGTAATATGACTATTGAAAAACAAATTCGAAACGTGATTGCAGTATCGGATCAAATACCGGAGCCATTCCGTCTCGAACGCCTGCTGAACCAGCGGAAGTATCTGGTTGACGGCAAACTGGTCGAATGGTCGGGGGCGACCAAAGCCATTTATTCTCCGATATGTCATGAAACTGAAAAAGGACCGGAACGGATTCATATCGGATCCATACCCCTTCTGGGCCGAGAGGAATCACTTTCCATACTCAATGCCGCCATATCTGCCTACGATCAGGGCAGAGGCCTCTGGCCGACCATGGGCGTCGAGGGACGCATCCATCACGTAGAGGGGTTTGTGGAGAGAATGACCGAAAAGCGGGATGAGGTGATCCGTCTGCTGATGTGGGAAATCTGTAAATCACTGCCCGATGCCGAAAAGGAATTCGACCGAACAACGGCATATATACGGGACACCATCGAAGCCCTCAAAGACCTGGATCGGATATCTTCACGCTTCTCCATCGAAGACGGCATTATCGCACAGATCCGACGGGCTCCATTGGGCGTCGTTCTGTGCATGGGACCTTTCAATTACCCCTTGAACGAAACCTTCACCACTCTGATTCCAGCTCTGATCATGGGGAACACGGTGGTATTCAAACCGCCAAAGCTCGGTGTTCTTCTGTTTCAACCTCTTCTTGAGGCATTCCGGGACTCCTTCCCACCCGGAGTGATCAACACAGTCTACGGTGACGGTAGGACTGTCATCGGACCGCTGATGGAATCGGGCCATATCGACGCCCTGGCATTTATCGGATCTGACAAGGTGGCCGATCAGCTGAAGCATCAGCATCCGAGTCCCCATCGCCTTCGTTCGGTGTTGGGACTCGGGGCCAAGAACGCTGCGGTCATCATGCCCGATGCCGACCTCGAAATGGCAGTCAATGAATGTGCTCTCGGCACGCTGTCCTTCAATGGCCAGCGATGCACCGCTCTGAAGATCATCTTTGTTCATTCCAGCATCACCGATTCTTTTCTCCACCGTTTCAGTTCCAGGATCAACAGCCTGACTGCCGGATTGCCTTGGCAGAACGGGGTCAAAATCACCCCTCTTCCCGAAGAAGGAAAGTGCGGACTCATGACCGCCTATATCGATGACGCCGTCAAGTTCGGAGCAAGTATCGTCAACGAAGGAGGAGGGCAATACTGCCAGACTCTGTTCTTTCCGGCGCTGATCTTTCCGGTGGATTCCCGCATGAAGCTCTACCATGAAGAACAATTCGGGCCATTGATTCCTGTCGTCGCATTCCATGATATCGAAGAACCGCTGAAATACATCCGCGAATCGAATTACGGTCAGCAGGTCAGCCTGTTCTGCTGTGACCCGGACATTCTGTCCCGCCTCATTGATCCCCTGGTCAATCAGGTGTGCAGAGTCAACATCAACAGTCAATGTCAGCGGGGGCCGGATGTCTATCCGTTCACAGGACGAAAAGATTCCGCCGAAGGTACTCTTTCCGTGAGTGATGCTCTTCGGGTTTTTTCCATTCGAACCCTGGTTGCCGCCAAAGGCACATCGATCAACAAACAGATCATCCGAACCATTACCCGTGAAGATCAATCCAGTTTTCTGACAACGAATTTCATTCTATAAAACCGGAGGTGACTATGTTCACTCGAGCCATTGTTAAAAGACCTTGTCACAACATGGTCTACGGTTTACGCGATGCAGACGTCGGGCAACCGGACTATCACCGGGCTCTGCTTCAGCACGACGCCTATATCGAAGCGCTCATTTCATGCGGTCTGGAGGTCACAATTCTCCCGGCGGACGAAAAGTTTCCCGATTCGGTTTTTATCGAAGACACCGCCCTGCTGACCCCCTCCTGCGCCGTGATCACCCGTCCCGGAGCTTCCAGCCGAAGAGAGGAGACCGTTGCGACAGAAGCATCCGTCAAAACCTTCTATGAAAATACTATGGCCATCACCTCTCCCGGGACTCTGGATGCAGGAGATGTGATGATGGTTGAAACCCATTTTTACATCGGACTCTCGAAAAGAACAAACAAAACCGGAGCCGAACAGCTGATCGCCATTCTGAACGAACAGGGTTACAGCGGTTCCACTGTAAAACTGGATCATGTTCTGCACCTGAAAACCGGTGTCGTCTATTTGGACAGAAGTACATTGGTCTCCGCCGGTGAATTCAACGATAAATTCGAATTCGAGAAATTCAATCACATCCAGGTGGACCCTACAGAGCAATATGCCGCCAACTGTGTATGGATCAACGGAAAAGTTCTCGTAGCCGAAGGGTATCCTCTGACCCGCAAAAAAATCGAGTCGGCAGGATATGAAACCATTGCACTGGAAATGTCCGAATTCCGTAAACTGGACGGCGGTTTGAGCTGTCTTTCCCTGCGGTTCTGACTTGACTCTGCAGTAAATACTCACTACTCGGCACGAATTATTCAAATCGGCCCTTTTTCTCCCTTGTTTTTAAAAATCTTTCTATTTGTCATACAGATTAATGAGTTTCTTTTTCGACAGGTTCATTGAAGAAAGGTCTTGACAAATAAAAAAAAAAGATTTATTTTTACCAACTGGTTTAACCATTTGGTTAAACCAAACAATTAATCCAGAAGGTCAGGAGAATGCACATGAGTGACGAAACGAGCGACCGTATCGTCGAGGCGGCTATGGAGGAGTTTTCGGAAGCGGGTTTCAGCGGGTCACGCGTCGCCCATATCGCCGAAAAAGCCGGTGTCAACAAAGCATTGCTTTTCTATTATTATCGTTCCAAGGAAAAACTCTACAGCGCAGTGATGGAAGCGGTAATGAGCCGAATCATCGGCCCCTTGATCGAATTCATTGAAAAAGTCGAGACAGCCGAGGAATTCATAGAGGGTTTTCCGGCAATGCATATGCGCTTTGTCGATAAAAATCAACGTTTGCTCCGAGTCGGTATCAGCCATTTCATCGGGCGGCCTTCAGGGCTCAATCCAGAAGTGGCAGCAGTTTTTCGAAAACGGGTTGGGAAGATAAAGGATCCTTTCTTTAAAAAGATCAATAACTGGATCCAGTCCGGACAGATACGTGCCGAAGATCCGTATCATTTCATCATCAATGTCATATCTCTCAATCTATTCTGCTTTTTGGCCCGCCCGCTGTTCGAAACCATCAGCGGTATCTCCTACGACAGCGACTCCGAATTTCTGGAAAAAAGAACGAAAAGTGTTATCAACTTGCTAAAAGGAGGAATGTTTCCATGATCACCAGCATTATTCTGTTGACGGGTCTTTCCGTACCGCTTACGCAACCGGCTGATTTCATCACCCTCAATGAAGCCATTGAAAAGGCATCCGCAAGACGGATTTCCTACCGATATTCTCAAAGTCAGGTTCAAGAAGCAGATCTTCAGCTTATCCTTGCAGGGAAAAACCGCCTTCCCTTTGCAGGTTTTTCTGCCAATACCCGATATCAAAGCGATAACATCCAGGTGGACATGTCCGGCATATCCGGATTGCCGTTCAGCATCCCTCCCATCGAAGGGCCTCACTTGAGCGTCGACCTCAGTCTGGGGGTTCAACACCCGCTTCTCAGCGGAGGCCGGCTGGAAAGCGGGATCGAGCTCAGTCGCCTGGCTGCCGATTCCGCAAAGGAGCGCCTGAGGCTGGTCCGATCCCAGCTGGAATGGGATGTGAAACAACTCTATTACAGTGAACGTCTGCTCGAAGTTCAGAACCAATCAGTTTGCGCACTGAAAAAAAGTCTGGAACTTCATCTTCATCGTTTGAAAGAACTCTATACCGTCGGCCTGAGCAGCAA
>CAYMND010000208.1:0-5703 GCA_964391685.1 uncultured Clostridia bacterium
CGAGTGCGGCCCCTACCCCCATTACGATTCCGAACGCCGAAAAGCTGCGCTTCCCGTTCTGACGCACCGGATTCATGATGACCAGGGCGATTCCGGCCAGGGTGATCAGAATGGCCAGGGCCTGCCAGGCGTTCAGGATTTCCCCCAGAAACAGACCGCCGATGACGGCGGAGAAGATGGGCGACAGGGTCTGCAGCAGCATGGCCTGGGAGGGACCGATATGTACGTAGGCCTCGTACAGCATGGCGTCGCCCAGAGCGAAACCGATCAATCCCGACAGGAGCAGCCAGGTGATCGCCGGTGCGGGCATTTCCGGAAAAATGGAACCGAGCCGCAGCCAGTTGATCAGCGTGACCACGAGCAGTGCCAGCACCAGGCGGATGCGGTTGACCGTGACCGAGCCCATCTCGCTGCTGGCCCTGGCAAAAAGGATGGAAGTGCCGGCCCAGCAAGCTGCGGCGGCCAAAGCGTACAGTTCACCCAACATTAATATTCCTCGTAACGATTCGAAGCGCATTATACAACACAAATGGGGAAAAGGCTTGACAACGATTTTCCCGATCCATAAAATGTTAACGTTAACACGCCGCCCAGGCGAATAAGATGGAGAAAGTAATTATAATGACCAAACCGTTCACCGTTCTTCTGGTCGCCTTGACATGTATCGCAGCAAAAGATACGGATTTCGCCGAATTTCGACCGAACCACCCGAAACTGGAGGCCTTTCCGCTCGGCCGGGTCATTCTGGAACGGGACACCCGGGGGAGGGAGACCCAGTTCATGAAGAACCGGGACAAGTTTCTGCGGGTCCTGGCCGCGACCAACCCGGACAACTTCCTCTACAATTTCCGCGACGCCTTCGGTCAACCCCAGCCCGAGGGTGCAGTCCAGCTGGGTGGATGGGACGACCAGACCACCCGTCTGCGAGGACATGCCAGCGGTCACTACCTTTCGTCCATCGCCCAGGCCTGCGCCGGATCGGTTTACGATCCGGACCTGCAGGCGGTGTTCCGCAAAAAAGTGGAATACATGGTCGACACTCTGTACGACCTGTCCCGAAAATCGGGCCGGCCCAAACGGGTGGGGGGCCCGTCCGTCGCCGATCCGCTGAAGGTTCCTCCGGCAGAAGGCATGAAGGAATACAGTTCCGATCTGAGCGTCTCCGGTATCCGCCGCGACTACTGGAACTGGGGCGAAGGGTTCATCAGCGCCTACCCGCCCGATCAGTTCATCATGCTGGAAAAGGGGGCCGGATACGGAAGCGGAAATCACCAGATCTGGGCTCCGTACTACACGCTGCATAAGATCCTGGCCGGTCTGCTGGACTGCTTCGAACTGTGCGGCAGCTCCAAAGCCCTCGAGATCGCCGAAAATATGTCCACATGGGTGTACAGCCGCCTGAAGGCGGTACCGGAAAAAGTCCGAAGTGACATGTGGAAGCGGTACATTGCCGGGGAATTCGGCGGCATCAACGAGACCCTGGCCCGGCTGTACCGCCTGACCGGCAAGAAGGAGCATCTCGACTGCGCCAGACTGTTCGACAACACCGCTTTCTTTTTCGGAGACGAGAAACGCAGCGGCGGCCTGGCCGCCAGGAAGGACACCCTGGGAGGAAAACACGCCAACCAGCACATCCCCCAGATCACCGGTGCCCTGGAGATATTCAAAGCCGGCGGAGATGAGGCCTACTACCGCCTGGCCCGCAACTTCTGGTCCATCTGCACCTCGGGCTACAGCTACTGCATCGGCGGCGTGGCCGGAGCAAAAAATCCCGACAACCCGGAATGCTTCACCGCCGAAGCCGACACGCTCTTTCACAACGGTTTCAACCCCGGCGGCCAGAACGAAACCTGTGCTACATACAATATGCTCAAACTGACCCGGCAACTCTTTTTTTACGATCCCCACGGCTTCTACATGGACTATTACGAACAGGGGCTCTACAACCACATCCTGGCCTCGGTGGCCGAAAACGATCCGGGCAACACCTACCATGTGCCCCTCAACCCCGGCGCCAGAAAGCAGTTCGACAACGCCGAAATGGACGGCTTCAGCTGCTGCAACGGCACCGCCCTGGAAAGCAACACCAAGTTCCAGGATTCCATCTACTTCAGAAATCGCGACAACGAAACACTGTACGTCAACCTCTACATCCCGTCCACTCTCTGCTGGCAGGAGAAAAAAGTGTCCCTGCGTCAGCTGACCGATTATCCGTACAGTGATCAGACCCTTCTGCTCATCAGCGGCACCGGAGAATTCGAGCTGAAGGTTCGGGTTCCCGCCTGGGCAAAAAACGGTTTTTTTGTCAGAGTCAACGACCGGGAACTGAAAACCGATGCCCGACCGGGCAGCTACGTGAGCCTGGGCAGGAAGTGGCGGAACGGAGACGCCGTGGAGATCCGAATGCCCTTCTCCTTTCGGCTGATGCCCCTGAAAGATCAGCCGAACATCGCCGCCATTTTCTACGGACCGGTTCTCCTGGCTGCCGAGGAGCCGGGCCCCCTGAAAACATGGCATTCCCTGCATCTGAATCGACAGGATATTCTGCGCTCAATCCAGGGCGATCCGACCAGTCTGCGATTCAGTGTCGACGGAGTGAATTTGAAGCCCTTTTTCCTAAGTTACGGCCATCACTCCGTCTATTTCGACATCCGGCTGGATTGATCTTTTCCCTTCTTTTCCCTGAATGGATCTGGAATTACATGGCGAAACTGAAGCGGTAGTCCAGTCCGCGGGGCACTCCCGCCAGCCAGGGATCCTGACTGACCCATTCGCCCTGCCAGCCCAGAGACCGGGCACCGATGTCGAAATGACACATGGCGATGCCCATGTCCAGCCGCGGCAGGTCGATGGCACCGTTGTCCACCTTTTTCTTTTCACCGGTGCAGTAAAAGTGAAACCGTTTGCCTTCCCGTACGATTCTCCAGGGCTGCCGGTTCATGGCCGAAGGAGCCAGGCGGACCAGCTCGAAAGGCAGCCGGTTGCGGTCGCTGAGAGCCAGCGGCCGGGCGACGGACTTGTCGAAGAACAGTTCCTCGGCGGATTTTCGCTGTCGGGGACGCATCAGCTTCTGGGTCACCGTTTCCCGGAGGCTGCGGTGCTCGGCCGGGATTCCGACGGGGCTCACCGCCGGGATCACCTGCCCCGCCTTCAGATCGAACAGGTCGGTGAACTGGCTGCGCTTGAAGGACGCTCCCAGCCAGCAGCTGCCCAGGGCCAGGCTGGTCAGCTTGAGAATCAACCGCTCGAACAGGAAGGCAAAATCCTCCAGCCCGTAGGCCGTATCACCGGCCACAGAGCCGGCCAGGTACAGCTCGGCCCCTTTTATCGTTCCATACGTGCCGATCTTCCGTCGGCCGCTGATTTTCCCGGATTCCAGCAGATAGAGTTTCACCGGCGTCGAGAAGGGGGGCTTTTCCACCTCGATCAGCCAGGATTTGATCTGTTCCAGCTGGCCGTTTTCGATGCCGCCGGGTTTATAGGTCCGCACCGAGTAGCGATCCAGCACCGCTTGCCGCAGGTCCATTTTCTTACCTCGTTTATGAATACTAGAAGTGTAAGTATAGGCCCTGTTCAACGACATGAAAAGGGCCAAAAGCAACAAAATAAAAAACCAGCGGTTATCAGTTTCAAACAGATCACCTTCTCTATCGGAATCAGTCCGTCAAAACACAAAACCATTCATTCACATCAGGAAAGTCATCCTGTTGTTGCAGCTCCGGCTGTATTTCACTATCATCCGTTCATGGCCATGCATCTGTGGTTGATGCTGTTGATATTGATCATCACCGCCGGGGTGGTACTGATTCAGCTCCTGCTGCGTTTGTACCGGACATACCGATCTCCGTACCTAAAATCCGCCTTTCTTTTCAACATCGCGTACTTGATTGAATTCCTGTTGATCTTCAACCTTTTCTATATCGCCATCAACCTTCCGGGAATCTGGACCCCTCAGATACCCGGGGTTCTCAGCATGCTGTTCTCCATTTCCCCGAAACCATTCGGCCTTTTATACTTTTTCTATCTGGTGAAAACCATCTACAACCTTCGGGGTAAAAAGCTCCCCGCCTGGTTCAATGGCACAATCGTTCTGCTCTTGTCCCTCTTCCTTTTGGACATCTTCCGTATCCTGTTCATCGCCAAGGGCACAGTTCTGGAGAGTTGGTTGTATCAGATCTGCGACTTTCCATTCCTGACCATGAACCCGTTGCTGATCCTTCTGCTGATCCCGCTGCTCGGCCGAAAGGCGAAATCCATTGCGCCGCAGATCGCCCACCCGTTTGCCCTCATGTTTTTTTCCCGCCAGCTGTTCAACCAGATCGCCATCCTGACTTTGTACTACCTGGAGTATCGGAATCTGGAATCCGTTCATACCCTTTCCGTTGTATTCCATACCTTTTACGTGGCCCTGACCTTCATACTGATGTTCTACTGGCTGAACCGCAAGGTCATCCCCTACCATCGGGATCTCGTCGACCATTCCGTTACCGGAGTCGCCGTCGATTCGCTGCGAGAACGGTATAAACTGAGTGACCGGGAGGTTGAAGTCTCCCTGCAGATCATCTACGGGAAAAGCAACAAGGAAATCGCCGTACAGCTGAACCTTTCCGCCAGCACCGTCAAGAACTACATCTACAACCTGTATCAGAAGATCGGCATCAGCAGCCGTTTCGAACTGATCAACCTGGTTCAGAACATCACCAATTCCACCATCCACTAAAACGAGTACAGGGCCGCCACGAACAGCTCCTGGTCTTGATCGTAGTGCAGACAGGCCAACTGGTGATCATCCAGCAACTCGAAACCCAGGGAGAACTGAGCGGGCAGCATGGCCACGTATTGGGTGAACAGGGCCGGAACGATGGCCTGACCCAGCAAATTGCCGTCGGTGTCGTAGAAATCGATCAGCGCCTCCTCCCGCTCGATTCGATCGTTGCGGCAGACGGCCAGCCGGTTCTCGGAAAGGGCAAGGGCAACCAGGGAGTGAACCCGCTCCGGGGAAAGGGTCTTGGCCATCTTCTCACGCTGCTGTTTGTCTAACCGGGCAAACATCGCTTTGAGTTTTCCGGACCATAGAACGGGTTTCACGTCCCTCTCGATCGCTACCGGCGGCGAACCGTCCAGGGGGATCAGAGTGACCTTGTAGCCGGTGCTGTCGGCCAGCGCGATGCGCCGGTCGCTGCCGGCGCTGAGCATCAGCGGGATTTTCAAAGCATACAGGATCTCGAAATTGAAATGCATCGAGGGAACGACGACCAGGGGCTCTGCATTCAGGCCCTCGATCTGCTGACGCATGCCCCGGTGTTCCGGATCGTGGTAGGCCCGGCAGAGGGCGAAAACCGGCTGCTCCCCCTTGACGGCCAGGATTTTCGAAAGGCCCGAAACCGAAGGTCGTTTTTCGGAATCCAAAAACTTCAAATCATTCACTTTGTATCGGGAAAGGCGCCGTAACTGGGCGTCCCAGAAGTACATGAGTTTCCCCTTGACGACGACACCTTTCAGAATCCCCGTCTCTCCCGGTCCCTCGCCCCGGGGCAGAGTCATTTTCCGCTCCGTTCCATCCGGATCTATGATCCTGAGTTCGTCGACCTTTCCGTCCCGATCGTGAACGAACAGAATTCCGCCGGAGGCGTAAACAGTCGGCTCCTTGAAAAAACTCCAACGTCTCACTTCCTTCAGCTTCATCATCGGCGGCTCTTCCAC
>CAYMND010000209.1:0-5701 GCA_964391685.1 uncultured Clostridia bacterium
ACCCGGCAACCCAACACCTTTCCCATTTGGCGCATTACCTCGGCGCTAGCGAGGAAATCGGGATCCGGGGACCCAGGGGACCAGACGGCCAGGTGTGTATGGCTGCTAAAGATCGCTTCCAACCTTTGTATAGGTGTTTCCGGTTTCGTCTGATTCACGTGATCATTATAAAAAGCAACGGACCGTTTGACAACTGAACTTCCTGTTGTTTTTCGTAAAAAGCGGATAGGTGTACATTCTCCACAAACGATAAAATCATGAAAACAAAAAGAGTCAAGTTAATCAGCGGAAGAATAGTACAATCGCCTATAAAAAATGCATTGGAATAACATGATATCAAGAATGTTTTTATTAAAAATTATTGACTTTTTTGAGATTTTAGGGAAATATATTCTTTATCGTAAAATAATCACCCCTTAAATCAGGACATTGAATATGTTTGAACTGGATGGAATTGACAGACAACTGCTGTTCGAAATGAGCCTGGACGGAAGAATCGGGCTGACCGAACTGGCCCAGAAAGTGGAAATGAGCAAGCAATCGGTTGCCTATCGTCTCAACCGCCTGAAGAAAGCCGGCATCATTAAAAGAATATACGCCATCACCAACGTCTATCGACTGGGGAAAACCCATTTCCGGGTATTTCTGAAACTGCAGAACATCAACGAAGATACGGAATCCGCCTTCAGAAGTTTCCTGATCCAGCATCCGCAAATCGCCTGGGTTGTCTACCTCGACGGAGATTTCGACATCATGTTTGTCGTCTGGGCGGACAACATCATCGCTTTCGAGAAGGTGTACGACGAAGTGGTCAGCCGCTTCGGTGCCATCATCTCCGAGAAACACTTTTCAGTGGCCACCCGGATCGAGTACCTTCCCTACGGCTACCTCACCCCGCCCTCTCCGGTCAAGGCGGACTCATGGATATTCGGCGCCTGTTTCGAATGCTGCGATCTGGACGACCTGGACAAACAGATGCTGACCCACCTGAACCGGACCGGTCGAAGCGGCATCAGTGAGCTTTCCAGGGATCTGAAAGTGTCACCTCAAAAAATACGGACAAGGTTGAAAAGATTCGAAGATATGAAAGTGGTTATCGGATACACCATCAAGCTCGACCACCAGCAGCTCGGATACGTGTACCGGAAAGTTCTGTTGAGGCTCAACGATACTTCTCCGGATTTCCTGGAAAATCTCGCCCGTTTCCTGAAGGAACAGCCCAGTGTAATCTTCCTGCTCAAGACATTGGGAACTTACGATTACGAATTCGAACTGATGAGTCGCTCCAGTGAAGAATTCTACAATCTGATCAAAAACCTTCGTCTTTTTCTGGGTGCCCAGCTTCGGGACCTCAACACCGTCATCATGAGCGATGAGCCTCGTTACGAGGACCTCTCCTTCTGAACATGGCGGCCGGCCGAAAAAAAACAGTATTCCGGAAGTTCTTGCTGATCATCGGATCGGCGATTCTGCTGCTTCTGCTGTCTGCCGCAGCAACTTTTATCTTTTCTCCGAATATCTGTGCACTGAAAGACAAGAATCCCGATTACACCGCCTTCATGAAAATCCGAAAGATGGAAGCGGACAGCCTTCATAAAAAATTTTTTCTTCGCCACGACTGGACTCCATTGAACAGGATACCGAACATTCTCGTGGAAGCGGTTCTCAGTGCCGAGGACGATCGATTCTTCGAACACCATGGTTTTGACTGGCAAGAGCTGCGTCAGGCTTTTCTCGGCAAATCCAGAAGAAAAACAATACGGGGCGCCAGCACCATCAGTCAGCAGCTGGTCAAGAACCTCTACCTTTCGCCGAAACGATCCATCCTTCGAAAAATGAAGGAATTCATATTGACCATTAAACTGGAGTTCTGCCTCAGCAAGAGACGGATACTGGAATGTTACCTCAACGTCATCGAACTGGGCAACGGCATCTTCGGCGTCGAAGCGGCCAGCCGGCACTTCTTTTCCAAATCGGTTTCGGACCTCTCCTGTACGGAAATGATCCGACTGGCTGCCGTCATTCCCAAGCCCTTGAAAGTCTCCCCGCTGTCCGATTCGAAATATATCCATTGGCGGATGAACTGGATCGGCCATCGCCTGAAGCGCAAAGGGGTGATCACTGACGACCAGTACCGGGAAATCATCCGCCAGTCCCGATAGTCAGGCTTGACAATCCGATCCTTTTCAACAACAATAATGATCTCTTATACAACCAATATGCGAGGTGCACATGGCTTCCGAAAACACGGACAACAATAAAAACAGAAACGGACAAAACAAAAAAAATCTGATCGCCCAATGGGCTTTCGATACCAGACCGATACTGAGCCGTTTTCATCTCTGGCTGGAAGACATCGACGTCAAATGGCAGATGGGTGAAGAAAGTGACGAATTCGTGAAGGATCTCTCCTTTATGGACGGACGCATGGAACGCCTTTTCGCCATGACCGGAGCGGTTACGGCCCTGGGGACACAGATCTTCGGGGGTTTCGGCAAAGGCAAAGGCGTGGGCAAACAGGAGCTGAATCAGGCCAAGAAGGAAGCGGACGCCATTTCGGCCTATGCCATGAGCGAATCCTTGTGGTTCGCCTCACGGCACCTTCCGGAAAACCACGCCATCATGGTCTGCCTCGGAGAAGGCCTGATGCCCAAAGCCGGAGAAACGCCGGAAATGGGCTCCAATCCGCAACTGGGCTTCGGCAGAATTTATGCCCGCCCGGAAGTCGCCCGCTGGATGGACCACCGTGTACATCGTCTGCTCAACGATTCCAGTTACAACTGGCCGGAATTCTATAAGGAGCTGAAACTGGCCGGAATCACGGTATGGGGAACGGCCATCGACACCCTGGAAAACACTTCCCGTTTTTCCAAAGGAGCCGAAAGCGGTCCGATGACCGTCATGCACTTCTTCAACCAGCCGCTGCGGATCACCAAGCCCTACGAAGGATACGTCGGCTGTCTCACTCTTCCCCGCAATGTCGTCCAATCGGCATTTTCCCGATCGGTTCTCATCAGTTTCAAGACTCCCCGCAAAATGATCGTCGAAGCGATTGAAAGCACATTTCCGGGCATCAAAAGATCCAATATCCATGTCTGGACCCTGGGAGGCTCCAGCCGTGTACACAGAATCGGCGGACTTTGGGCCGAATGGCAGTCTCTGGGAGCCCATGTGGTCGAAGACGGTTGGCAGCTGCCTACGGGATACAAGTGCTTCAATGAATCCGGTACCTACGCTCCGACTTTTTCCGTCGGTGACTGGCTGGATCATGACGGTGAACGCCACATCTTCATCTGCGACGGATACGCAGCCTCTGCCGAAGCCGTTCAGGCGGCCACGTTGGCCCCCCTGCTCAAGCTCGATATTTTTCTGTCCATTTTCACCTCCACGTTCGACCTTCCGTACGACCAGGAACGGGAAATCATGGGATTGGATCCGAATTGCGTACATTTCGCCGAAAAACTGGGGACCATCATCGGCTCCACTCCCGACGATGAAACGATTTCCAAATACCGGCAACAGATTCTGCAGGGAATCGAAGCGGATATTCCCCTTCAAAAGCCGTTCCTGACAGCGGACGACTTCTTTCCGGAAAAAGAATGGGACGCTCTGAGCGTTTGCGGATACATGGGACCTGACCCGTACTCTGGACAACCCGGAGTCGAAGAACTCGGAGATAACCGCTACCGGGTCATGGTCCGCATGGCTTCTCTGAAAGGAATCAAGTTTGTTTCTTTCACCTTCAGACTCAAAGAAGAGGAATTGGAAAGCCGTCTGGTTTTCAGCCCGCTGCTCAACCGGTTCATGTCCGGAGAAAACTATCAGGAACGACCGGTCAAGATTTCCGATTCCGGTCGCATCAGAAATGAGCTTCAGACAATCTGTTCGGAAGCACTGGAATTTGTCGACGATACCATCATACTCCACCTGGATCGCATTCCCTCCGAGGTGATCCCCGATGCGATGCAGACGAAACTGAAGGAGATTCTCCTATGGTACCTTCGGGAGCATCCCATCTGGTTCAGGTGGCTGAAGCTGGTATAGTTCGCTTTTCTTCTCCTTTCCTGGCCAGCAGCAGACTGGCGGCGCCCAAGAAATAAGGCTTTACTTCTACCCGGACGAAACCGTTCTCAAGCAGCTTCTGCCTCAAACCGTCCGGTGAGTCGAATCTCCGGATCGAGTCGGCCAGAAATCGGTAGCTACCCCGGTCTTCACCGACAATCATGCTGATGAGAGGCACCCAAAGAGCGACAAAGAGATGAAACAACCGTCGGACCAGAGAGCTGGACGGCTGGGAGGTTTCCAGCTGAAGCCAGAATCCACCGGGCTTGAGAATTCGACGGACTTCGTTCATCACCTGTTCGAAATCTCCGGGACGGGCATCGAGATTGCGAGTTGCAAAAGTGGTGACAACAACATCCGCCATATCACCGGAAAACGGAAGAAACCTTGCGTCCGCCCCGGCAACATCGATCGGGACAGCGCTCCCTTTCGCCCGATACCTTCCCTGCTTCAGCATATCCAGTGAAAAATCCAAACCCACGATTTGCAGCTTGCCGATCATGATCCGCCTCAACCCTCTCGCCGTTTTTCCGGTTCCAGTGCAGAGATCGATCACCAGGGCATGAGGAGACACAAGCTTCCGGCACTCATCGATCAGACCTCGTCTCCATATCTGGTCGAGCCCGAAGGTGATCAAAGAGTTCACCAGATCATATCGACCGTGGATACGCTCATAGAAAGAAGCAATGCCCCGGTTGATCGATTCCGTTCTCATTTTTTCCTTGCCGTGTTCCATATTCTCAAGAGTCCCTGAGCATTACCCACTGATCCATTTCTCGGAAAAAACCCGCACCTTCCAGCAGCCGGAAAAGTTTTGACTCATCAATTGCATCGGCCTGAACACGATCCAGAATCCATTGCCCACCGGTAAAGGGCCGGTTCTCCTTATTCCAGTCGATCAGTTCATGTAAAGCCGTCTGCAGCCGTTCCTCCGACCAGCCCGGGTTGAAGCGCATCATTCTCCCGTTCTCACTGACTGCAACCCCCCAGCGTGCGTCTTCACAAACCAGCCAGCCGAACTGACGGGAAAAGGGGAAACTGCTTCTGAACAGGCCGCCGCCGTATCCGCAGAGGGACCACGGTGCGGAGCTGTGAAACACCTGCCAGCCCATCGGTTCATGCCCGCAGTACATTTCCGCCGCCTGCGGAGAGATATATTGCGGCGAACGGGCTCCACGGACAAAGTAACCCGAAATCAGCTCTCCCGCCCACTCCATCTGTGACAGCGCTCTGCGCAATTCGGGCCAGGGCACGGTGGTCCATTCCTGCTGGAGAAGTTCGGGAAAGAAAAGGCCATACCGTTCCAAAAGCTGGCGAATCCACTCCCTGGCCGCTTCCCTTCTTTCCAGGGCGGTCATCTCCTCGAAGGTTTTCGAAACCAGATGTTTCCAGCCTCTGGATATATGACCGATGGAAGAGAACCGCCCCATCCTTCTCCTGTAGCGGCTGCTCGAGGGTATACACCCGGCTTCTCTCTGGACAGCGGTATGGTTGTCCGGAAGGGCTTCCACTCCATCAAGTTGCGTACAGACAATCCGGCCTGAGAGAAAAAGCGTTTTCAGCACCTCCAGCAGCTGATGATGGGACAAAACGATTCCTGACTGCAGCAGATCGTGACTGCTCATCTCACCGAGATTGC
>CAYMND010000210.1:0-5684 GCA_964391685.1 uncultured Clostridia bacterium
CCCGGACCCAGGACTCCTCCTCGGCGGCGTCACTGCGGATACCGTGATTGAAATAGGCGGCGTGAACCGAGAGCGGCTGTTCCTGCCTGAGCATGAGAAAGAGCCGGAGGAGTGCGGTGGAATCGCGACCGCCGGAAAAAGCCGATAGGATGACGGCTTTCTTGGGTATGAAATGAAAGCCTTGGAAGGTCGCCTTGAAATGCGAATAAATGTCCATATTGGGAAAAAGTAGCGGCGGAGGGATTTGAACCCCCGACGTATCGGATATGAGCCGACTGCTCTACCGGCTGAGCTACACCGCCACGGGATGGTTGCATTATAGCAGAGGACTGGGAATTTGGCAAGGGGGGAACGGGATTTGGGACTCGGGATTAGGGACTAGGGATTAGGGACTCGGGATTAGGGACTAGGGATTAGGGACTAGGGATTAGGGGAAGAGAGTGACCAGTGACTAGTGACTAGTGACATGTAAGAGAAAGCATCTTAACTTTTAAACCTTCATATGTACGGGCGGTTCGCGAACCGCCCCTACCAATCCCGATTTCCGTAAAAAACCTCCTACAAAAGCCTTCGGGCGCATGTGTAGGGGTTTGATTCATCAAACCCCCTCCCCTTGTTCGTGTTCGTTCGCTGCCCTTTTTTTTCTTCTCTTTCCCAATCCCGAATCCCTAATCCCGTCTCCTTGACCTCACCCCCTTTATTCCCCCTCCCCTGAAGGGAAGGGGGCTGAAAGCCCCGTGTTATCCTCTTGTTCTTAGGCCCCCCGTCCTTTAGGAAGGGGGGTATAGGGGGGAAGGTCGGAAGGAAGAGACTTAAGGAATACAGTTTAGAAGGTTGAGATGGTTGAGAAGGTTTGTTTCGGTTTACGACTCATGGGTCACTGGTTACTGATCACCGGTCCCTTCTCTTCCTAGTCCCTAATCCCTAATCCCTAATCCCTAATCCCTAGTCCCTAGTCCCTTATGCCTCTCCTCGATAATGTCCGCCAACCCTTCGAGCCGCTTGAAATCCTCATCCCTTGGCAGTCCCTTGATGATGACCGCGGGGAGCATTTCCGGCTTGATGCTGGTGATCAGTCCCTGGATGGATTCCAGCATCTTGCCGCCCCAGCCGTAGGAACCGATGACCGCCAGGTGGCGGAGCTTGGGCCGGATGGCGTTGACCAGGTAGGCGGCGTACACGGCGGCGGGATGCGGCCCGGCCAGCACGGTCGGGGAGGCCAGCACCAGGGTGGCCGCATCCACCAGCTCCTTGGTGATCTCGCCGGTGTCGGCGTGGATCAGGTTGAACAGGCGGACATCCATACCTTTTTCGATGAGGGCTTCGCTGAGATGCTCCACCATGCGCAGGGTGCTGTGGTGCATGGAGACGTACAGAATGACGATCTTGTCGGCAACCTGGTCCGACACCCAGTCGCGGTAGGCGGAAAGAATGAATTCGGGGTCCTGGTGAACCACGCCGTGACTCGGGGCGATGATGCGGAGGGGGAATTTTTCCAGCTTCTTGAGGTTGCTGCGGATGCTGGGCTTGAAGGGCATCATGATCTCGGCGAAATATCGTTTGGCGCTTTCGTAGGTTTTCGCCCTGTCGGTCATGAACAGGCCGCTCTGGGCCAGGTGGGAACCGAAGAAATCGCAGGAGAAGAGAATCTGGTCCTCTTCGAGCCAGGAGCACATGGTCTCCGGCCAATGAACCCATGGAGTCATGGTGAAATGCAGCGTCTTGTCTCCGAGAGAAAGAGTCTCTCCCTCGTTGACCACCATGAACCGATCGGGGGCGATGTGCAGGAGATCCGTGAGGAAATCCCGGCATTTGGCATTGGTCACCACCCGGGCCATGGGGTACTTTTCCAATACCAGCGGAATTGCGCCGGAGTGATCCTGTTCGGCATGGTGGGCGATGAGGTAGTCCAGTTTATCCACTCCCAGGCGGTCCAGGTTGGAAAAGAGTTCATCCGCCTTTTCGGGATCGACGGAGTCGATCAGGGCGGTGGCTTCGCTGCCCCAGATCAGATAGGCATTGTAGGACGTTCCGTCGGGCAACGGGATCAGTTCATCGAACAGAAGACGGTCCCAGTCGATCGCCCCGACGGAATAGACAGATTCATTGATTTTTCGGATGGCCATTGGATCGGTTCCTTTATCCTTTCGGTTCGTGTGACGCGGAACGGGCCGTCAGTCTTCCATGGGCTCGAAATCTTCCTTGCCCACACCGCAAAGAGGGCAGACCCAGGTGTCCGGGATATCTTCGAAGGCGGTTCCGGGTTCGATGCCGCTGTCCGGATCACCGTTCTCCGGATCGTAAACATAACCACATACGGTGCAAACGTACTTCATGATCAACCTCCTTGAATGTACCTCTGTTTTCCCTGCTTGGTCAGGGTAAACCATTATAGATGAGACCATTTCCGTAAATCAAGAGGCTTCCCGTTTTCCGAGATTTTTCCGATTGATGGAGCCCGGGAGCGGATTCTGTCATGATGGCCTCGTTTTCCCCGGATGGAAAGAGACCCGTCCACCGTTCCATGGGTTCGGCGATTGACAAATCGCGCTGATTCTGGTATTTTTTAACCTCTTTAAAAGGTGAAAGATATGGTGGTGGCAGGAGTGAGTCAAGAGAATATCGAACCAAAAAAACCGGGTGGTCCGTTTTGATTACGATTCTTGTGAGAAAGGATTTTCCGTCGGAAGCCCTCGAAGCCTTGCGACAGATCCCTGAAATCGAACTCGTTTTCGATGATTTCCAGCGCTTTCGCGAACCCGGATCCTCCATTTTCCCCCAGACGGTGGATGCCCTGATCACCGATCACCGTATCCCGTATCAAAACGGCTGGGACGAACTTTTCCCGGGACTGAAGCTGGTGGTATCCCTGGGCTTGCCCCCCAGCTGGGATCTGGATGCCAACGTCAGCGACTCCGGTGTCGAATGCCGCTACACCTCGGACGCCGGCTCCGTTTCCGTGGCCGAGATGACCGTGGCCTCCATGGTCTGTCTGAGTCGAAGAAAAGCCTGGCTGAATCCGGATGAGGACGCCGAACCCTCGGCCCTCGAGCTTTCGGGCAAGACCCTGGGAATCGTCGGTTTCGGAAACATCGGCAAACAGGTGGCCCGTCTGGCGCACGCATTCGGCATGACCATTCTCTGCTGTGACCCCCGGGGGTCCGAAGGCGGCCCCAAAGCCAGATTCACAACCCTGCAGGAACTGGTGGAGGAAGCGGATTACATTTCCCTGAACCTGCCCTTGAACCGGCAGACCCGGGGGCTCTTCTCCCATGAGATTTTCGCTTCCATGCGTCCGGGGACCTACCTGATCGATATGTCCCAGGAAGGAATTGTCGATGTACAGGCCATGATCGAAGCCGTCGAAACCGGAAAACTCGCCGGAGTCTCCGCGGATGTCTACGACCGAAAGCGCCGGAAGGAACTCGATCTCGACCGCTTTCCCCATTGCATCTGGCTGCCGCTGCGAAGCGCGGTCACCCGGGAGACACAGGCCAGGGCGGGTTTGGAAGCCGTACGAATCGTGAAGGAATACTTCAATGTGTGAGATTGGAAAGGATGAGTAATGGTGAGGAAAGATGATAAAAATAGTCGGTAACACACTGAACGCAACCAACAAAAAGGTTCTGGATAAGATGAACAAAATGGATTTCGAGTTCATCAAGCGGGAAGTCATGTTGCAGATCGAAAGGGGGGCGGAGTACATCGAACTCAACGCCGTCTCCCTGCTGGGCAACGAGATTCCTTTCCTGCGGAAAGCCATTGAGATCATCGAGGGCCTGAACGGCAAGGTGTTGGTACGGACAGAAAACATCGCCGCCCTCGAGGAAGTGGTGAAGATCGCTCAGAAAGAGGTGATCATCGGAGACATCGAATTCGATTATGCGAAAATCGACCGCATTCTGGAGATCATCGAAGGGCGCAACGCCAAGATGATCGCCTCCATCCGAGAGAACAATACCGATGAACAACGGACGCCGGAGCGTTCCCTGCTCATCGCCCAGAAATACATCGACTATCTCCTCGACAAGGGAGTCAAGCGCAGCGACATCCTTCTGGATCCGGTGGTCAGATCCCTCGAGGAAAGCTGCTGCAACGGAATCGATTTTCTCAAGACGCTGGAGCTTTTCATCCTCGATTTTCCGCAGGTCCCCACCATCGCCAATCTCGGCGATCTGTCCGAAGGACTGCCCCGGCGGCATCTGATCACTTCGTTTTTCCTGGCCCTGGCCATCGAGAAGGGCATCGACTACGTCATCATCAACGTCATGGAACCGTCCAATCTCGAGGCCATCACCACATCCATGGCCATACTGGGAAAGGATCGCAACATGCAGGTCTATCTCAACCAGTGCCGAAACAACCGGGAAAACAAACGGAAAGGAGCGGAAAGATCGTGGAAGATCAACGCATAAAAGAAATACTGATAGAACAGAGCGAATTGTTCAAGAAACTGTTTCTCCAGCATCAGCTGTGCGAGGAAGAACTGCAGCAGTACACCGAGCGGTCCTTCAAGGACGATACGGAAAAGATCAAGGAACAGGAACTCAAGAAAAAAAAGCTGCTGATCAAGGATGACATGCAGCGCATGATCATCGAGTATCGCGAGCGCGGCGCATAGCCGTTACCCGCGGATACGAGGAGGACACCATTTCACGTCGCAGACGCAACCGTCACAAGAAAGATAAACGCCTGAACCTGGCCAAGCTGACCCATTTCTCCTTTCTGCCCTCTCTGTTCACCATGCTCAGCCTCTTTCTGGGCTTCACGGCGGTGATCCGGACGGTGAGAGGACAGTTTCTGACCGCCATCTACCTGATCGTGGGCAGCGCCATTCTCGACGGCATAGACGGCACCGTGGCCCGACTGACCAAGACGGAGTCCTCTTTCGGCGTTCAGCTCGATTCACTGGTGGATGCCGTCTCCTTCGGACTGGTGCCGGGATTTCTCATCTATCGCTGGGGGTTCATGGAGACCGCCTACGCTCCGCTCGGACAGCTGATCGGATTCATTTTCCTCAGCGCCGGAATCATCCGCCTGGCCCGGTTCAACGTCATGAAAGAAGCCGCCGTGTCGCCGCCCGGCTTTTTCATCGGACTGCCGATCCCCCTCGGCGCCCTGTCCGTTTCCTGTCCGATCCTTCTCCAGCGAGGTGCCCTGACCGATACCGGACACATGGCCGCATTCATGGTCTACGTCCTGCTCATCTCCCTGCTGATGATCTCCACCGTCCGCTACCGGACCCTCAAGAACGTCGATTCCAAATACAACATGACCATCCTGCTGGGCATGGCCATCATCCTGTCCCTGCTTCTGCTTTTCCCGATGATCACCCTGCCGAGCGTCGTTTTCGTCTATATCGTCAGTCCGTTCATATTCTGGATTTTCAGCCCCCGGAAAAAACGGGAGGCGCTGCAGAAATCCGCTGAACCGGAAGAAAACAGCTCATTCCAGACTGTGGACGAGGCAAATAGGTGAAGGAGAAGGCTGGTTTTTTCTCCTACATCCGCCCGTATTCCATCCGCTTTGTCATCGCTCTGGCGATGATGGCCTTTTTGGCCCTCTCCACCGGCCTGTTCGGCCTGGTCATCGCTCCCCTGACCAACGACCTCTTCAATCCCGGAGCCGTCCGGGCCGGAACGGTTTCCGGTGCGGCAGCGGTCGGAACGGGAGCCCTGGGCATC
>CAYMND010000211.1:0-5642 GCA_964391685.1 uncultured Clostridia bacterium
GTTCCCAGCAACGCAGCTAGGCCTCTTCCTAAACGACGATCTTTAGTCACGCTCCAGTACCTCCATGCACAATTCTAAATAGGCGCGGCAACCACGGGATCGGGGAGCGTAATCCAACACGCTTTGCCCATGGCTGGGGGCTTCCGAAACCGCCACGTCCCGCGGAATAACGGTATCAAAGACGATATCGCCAAAAAAACCGGTATTGTTCACCGCCAGCTTGAGAATACGTCGACAACTCCCATCCGCCCTGAAAATCGAAGCGCGATTCAATCGTTCGGTCACCACAAGGTCTCCGCCGGTTATCGAAGCGATCCCAAACGGCCGGGTCAAATCTCCGGGTCCCTGCCCTTTCCGGCCGAAACGCATCAACAGTTTCCCTTCCGAGTCGAAGACATATACGCAAAACTCCCTGCTGTCGAGAACGAAGACACGTTCATCCGGACCGATGGCAACGCTCTGAATTCGGGAGAAGCCTTCCCCTCCGTTGTCGATCACCAATTCTTCCTGTATATTCAGAATATTCGAACCGGCCAGACCAACCGTCAGTGTCCAGAAAAAGATCGGATGGATCCACCATTTCATATTCCCCTCCAGTTACGGAACACCTGTTTTTTTTTACGGAAAAAGCACTGCAACCGTTTCCAGTTTTTTAAGACAACGGTTTTTCGGCGAAGACCAGAAAATTCTTCACCAGCCCCGAATCGACAGATATGTTCACAAATCCCGCCTCTATCAACTGGTGTGCGACTTCCTGAGGCGATACCCTTTCCTCCTCCGGCGGTCCGCCGTCGACTGCCCCCTTCCTCCAGTCGGAAATGAATATTTTCCCTCCTGGCCGCAACAGCCGCAATGACTCCTTCAACAAGGCGATCGGTTCATCCTGCTCGTGATGGACATTGATCATGTAGACCAGATCCGCGATACCGCTTTCGAGGGGGATTGATGTTCCCTGGGTCAGAACAGGAATGATATCAGGATGAAAAGGGCAAACACGCTCCCGGATCCACTTCAGCATAGTCTCGGAGGCATCGCAGGCATACAGTCTGCCTCCCGGGCAGAATCCGAGAAACGGAATACTGAAGAATCCTGTCCCGGCACCGATATCCACCAGTACTCTGGCTGACTTCACATTCAATCGGCTCCAAATATATTCGGGAGAAATGAGCCGCAGGCGTTCCGGATTGTTGAGCTTCTCCAACTTCGCTGCATCGAATCGTTTACTGTTCATGATTTCCTTTCTAGTCCCGGTTCCTTTCTTACCGGTTTTCTGTTTCCTCTCTCTTCTCAGACCCGATGATGTATCGCTCCGAACCGACCGGGAAAGTCAGGGTCTTGAGGAACTCCCGGACCGTTTCGACAAACCCTTCAGCCCCGGTATAAGTCACGCCCGGATCCAGACTTACCGTACAATCTCGGTCATTCCGGTAGACAAGGGTGAAACTTTCCCGACTGCCACCGTCCGGAGAAATCTCCGGCTCCAGCCGGCGCAGGACGGAGCGGTCGAAACCGGCGAGCCGGGAAAAGAGCCGTTCGACACGTCCCGTTTCAATGACGATGGACCAACGACCGGCGTTGATCTCGGTGTCGGCTGTTTTTCCGTTCCGCCTGAGCACGATTTCCCCCCGACTGACGGTGATCTCCTCGTACCATTGCAGCTCCGGCAGAATCGATCCGGCTTCCGAAATGTAGATCAGGCGTTCAATATCAGACACGCCTCTACCCTTTGGACAAGCCGAAACCGCCCCGACAAGAATCAGAACCAACACCGGCACAAAGCTGAATTTTCTCATTTTTATCATCATCCTTTCTTCCCACACCGATTATTTCACATTACCGCTGGTATCGACGCCCGTCCTTTGACTTCCCTTCATTTCCTGCTTCATGGAATATTCCGGGTACAGTTTCTTGACGCACTCCGGGCAGAGGCCGTGACTGAAACTGGCTTCCGAATTTTCGGCAATATACTGTTCTATGGGCTCATACAACCCGTTTTCAGTACGGATTCTCTTACACGATGCACAGATCGGCAGAATCCCCTCCAGCGTCTTGACCTTTTTTTCCAGCGCCTTTGTCTGCCAGGCCGTTCGATCCACCAGAAAGGCGTAAAAAACCAGGGAAAGCAAGGTGATCACAGCGTTGAGAAACGCTTCCGGCAAGGATTGTGTCTCATGCCAGGGATAATGGAACACCACCCTGACAAAGGGAAGTGCCAAAGCCATTGTGTACGCCGTTTGTCGCAGAGAAAACCAGGCGGCCATTCCCACCGGAACGGCATAGACGATGGGGAACTGGATAATCCGTCCGGTGATATAATCAAAGAACAAAACAATGACGGCGATGATCAGACACGAAATGTTCGGCTTTTGCCGGAAAGCATTCAACAGACGATTGTTCGTCCTGAAAAGACGCACAGAATGAGATCCCATGGTGCCTACCTCCCGGATACCGATGACAGACAGCCGCCTTCCGGTATCCTTGTTCGTCAAGCCCCACTTCACTGCTGGGTATTACACCAAGTTTCGCCTGCAGTCAATAGATCCGCTTCCGGTACTTCAGACGATCTCCAGGTCTATACGCGGAGGATGGACGAAGGTGCTGTGCACCGGACATTTGTCGATCAGGCGCCGGACGACCTCCCGCTTCTCCTCGGGAAAATCCCGGGGCAGCTCCACATCGACAGTCACCGCCGTCACCCGCCGCGGTTCATCACCCATCTGCTGGGTCAGACAGACCGCCGCCCGACCGTCCAGGTACCCGTGAGTGCGACAGTAGCCGTCGATCATGACAGCGATACAGGCCCCCAGGGAAGCCACCATCAACTCAACCGGCGAAACGGATTCCGAATCGGCGCTCCCCGGAACGGTACAACACAGCCGCTGCCCCCGCAATTGTATGACGGCCTGTCCCTTCTCCTCACACTCTACCGTAATCAAATCCATGGTAACAACCTCACGCTGCGGAATTCATTCGCTATCCCGGGCGACCTGTTTCCGATCCGGAAGAATGAGCGCATCGGCTACGATCTCGACAATACTCTTGATCTCCACACCGAGCTTGTATTCCCGGTTGAGTTCGCTGAGCTGATCGACACAGTTGTGGCAGGGAGTGACCACGACCTTGGCTCCGGTGCGTCGGATCTGGTCGGCCTTGATTTTACCGGAAGTCAGCCGCCGCTTGGAAAACCGGGTCATGGACAACTGCCCGCCACCACCGCCGCAACAGAAATTCTTCTGGCGGTTGGGAACCATCTCGACGAAATCACTGGTGCTCCATCGAAGGATGTCCCGTTGTTCCTCGATGATGCCGCCGTGACGCACCAGATTGCAGGGATCGTGCAAGGTGATCCGTTTACTGTTGCGACTCGGATCCACACGGATCCTGCCTTCCCGGATGTAGCGATGCAGTACTTCGATGATGCTCAGGATGGGGGCTTCCTGTTCATGTTTACTCCATTGCGGGGCGTTCCAGCGGTTGGAACTGTAGCCGTGACCGCATTCGCCCAGCACCAGGATCTCGGCACCGAGCTCACTTCGTGCCTCCTGCAGCCGGCCCGATATCAGGTTGGCATGATCATCATCGCCGCTGAACAGGCCGTAATTGGTGACATCGTAGAATCGACTGGAAAAAGTCCAGCTCTCACCGGCCGCATGGAAGATCTTGGCCGCCCCCAGCAGGGAAAGGGGAAAGAATTTGGGTTCCCTGGGATTCACGGTGTAAAGAAGCCGTTTACCCGGTTGATCGATGGGTATCTTCACCTCCGGATCATCCACTTCCATCGCCAGTTCCTCTTCGATCCAACTCAGGGTGTCCAGCCAGTCTGTCCGGGGGATCGCCATATTGTTTCCGGACTCTACCGCCGCATTGACCGTGGACTGCAGTTCCGTCGGTACCAGCCCGATGGCGGCCATGGCGCTGCGGGCAGCCCGAACCAGATTGGGGATGTTGATGCCGGAAGTACAGTTGACCGTGCAGCGACCGCACATGGAACAGCGTCCGAAGAGGCTGTCCACCCACTCCTCCAGCATGCCCGAATCCAAATCCCTGGCTCCCACCAGTCCCGGAAATAACCTTCCGGTCCGGGTGAAGTAGCGTTTGAACACCGACAATACCAGATTGAGCTTGTAGGCCGGCATCGAGAACTTTTCCCCGTCGCTGAGATAATAGTGGCAGCAATCGGCGCATAGGCCACAGCGAACACAGGTGTGGGCCGCAGCGGCTTCGGCGGCACCCAGTTTGGACAGGAAAACCGAAAGAGCGGTCCGGACTTGTTCCGGAGTGACCGTATTCGTCTGGACAATCGACATTGGTTGCGTTTCAGTCATGGTTCATCCGCCCGGCCTTCGACCCGGGGTAAACCCCGCGACGGCCGAAAAACACACCGAATAGGATTCGGGTGTAAAAAAAGAAAAAACAGTGCCGGATCTTGCTGACGGGAATGTAGAGCAACAGCAGTACAGCCGCTGTCCTCCATACGGCCACGGGGATGAGATCGGACTGTTCGAGAACGGTAATCAGAAGAAAGAAGTCGACCACCAGATTGGACAGGAAATCTTCAGGACAGCTGAGCTGCCTCAGTGTTGGCTTCACCATTCGTTTCAAAAGCAGACCCAGGCCGGAGAAGGTACCGGTCAGAACTACGACTCGCAGAATTTCTGCCGCTCCGGAATCGGGTTCAAACCCCAGCATTCCCGCGTAAAGGATGAAGAACGCGGTTCCGATCCCCAGGTGATAGAATATCCCTGCGATAAAGGACAATGGATGCTTGGCCACACTTTCCTTTTCCCAAGGCAACATCCCTTTTCCGAAAGCGTAGATCACACCGGCCGCTGGACGTCCGACAGCCCAGGTGTACTGATGCGGCCGGCCGTACCGTGACGTCTTCACCAGCAGCCAGATCAGGGTGCCTCCACAGAACACAGTTGCCGCCCAGACTCCCGCCCGGATAATGAATCCCCAGTTCATACCGGTTTCAGACACAGCCGTCGGGCTTGGGAAGCCCGGCCAGTTTGCAGGCCCCCTTGGCGGGACCGGAAGGAAACAGCTCATAGATCTGGCGCAGAGGTACACCGGTGGATTTACATATCGACCGAACCATGGGAGCCAGTTTATGATCATCGTAATGGGCCCGGATGAAGCGGATGACCGCCCAATGATTTTCGCTTAGCTCGACCAACCCCTCCTGGTCCCTGGCCAGGGCAAGAGCCACCTCGTCATTCCAGGCATCATATTGCACCAGGAAACCCTCTTCGTTGAGTTCAAACTCTTTTCCGTTCACGGATATGGTTGTCATGACCACCTCCTCGTATATTTCACTCTCACCTTAGCACAGCGCCGAAGGCACCGTCACCATCCATTGTCAGACTGCTTGCTCCAACCAATCAGACAATGGGAAGCGCTGAGCGATCGCCCGGACATCCGCCGTTCCGGTTTTTCTTCCGGATCCGTTTCATTGCAGCCCCTATCCGCCGGATTCCCTCTTCGATCTGATCATGGGGAGGAAAAGTGAAATTGAGCCGGAACCGGTTGCTACCCTCGCTTCCGGGATAGAACGCCTCTCCGGGCAGGATGGCGACGTGATCGCGGAACAGCTCCATCATCAGGGCCCGGGCGCTCAGGTCCTCGTCGAGACGGCACCAGAA
>CAYMND010000212.1:0-5626 GCA_964391685.1 uncultured Clostridia bacterium
TCACCGAGATGAAAGAGAAATTACCCGGTTCACCGATCCTGGAGAAAAAGTAATTCAGTCCATCTGAATCCGGAATGTGCTATGATAGCGGTATGCCTATAGCACAATGCTTCATGTGCCGTCACTACCGTCAGGACTTGAAGTGCAAGGCATTCCCCCGCGGGATTCCCAAACGAATCCTCAACGGTGAGTTCGATCATAGACGGCCCTACCCCAAACAGGAGAACGACATTCTTTTCTCTCCCAAGGAAAGCAGTCGTAAAAAACGTCGCCAACACCTCAAATGAACATAAAGAGGACCAGGAAACAATGAAGAGAGAACACTGGATCGTTACTGCGCTTTGCATTCTTCTTCTGGCAGGCAACGCCTGCTCCGAAAAGCCTTTGCCTTTGGAAACGGAAAGCCTGATCGTCCGTTGTGAAGATCAACGGAATGCAGATCCCTTGATTGAACTGCTAAAAAAAATCGGTGACGGAGAACGTCGCATTCCCTCGAGACTTGCCATCGCTGCCGGACGTATCGGTGATTTCAGGCTTTGGCGCACCGTCAGGGATCGGTTCGGCTCGGATCCGGTTGTATCGGACAGTCTGGCCGGCGCAGTACTGTTTCCCGGGCACAACTTCCCCAAAGAACAGCTGTTCGACCTTTTGAAGCCCCTTCCCTACACGCCCATCCTCTGCCAAGCCATGCTCAGTCTTGCTGAACCGCAATCCCTTCGTTTTGTCCTGGATAAAAAAGTCTACCCGGATGTCATTGCCGAAAATTTGTGGCGCAGCGGTTCACGGGTCAGTGACCAGCAACTGCGGCAAAGTTACAGTGGACATCCCTATCAGACCGTATACAGCTCGGCACGACTTCGCCGGAAAGGCTTCGTAAAGAGCCGGGATATCTCCGGTGCATCCCCCTTTACCCGCTGTATCGGTACGACAGTCTGTGACAACCCGTCGATTTTTCTACATGATCCGGACTGGCGGGTCAGAACGGCCGCCTTGAGAGTACTGGAGAAAGGCGAAGCAGGCAGATCGCTGCTCAGTGACGAGAATCCGCTGGTCGTCTCAGAAGCCTATGCCGCACTGGCCCGTTTCGGTCTTGATCTTTCCACAGCGGAAATCGACCGGATGACTCCGATGCAGGCGGCACTGTTTCTGGCCAATCAGAAAGATTCGTCTTCGGTTGTCATGATCTACTCCAGAGGTGGTGAATTTGCCCGTCTGGCCGCGCCCTTCATGCCAGCGGAAGCACGGGAGGAGATCCTGGGAGGCAACCTGCCGCTGTCCGCCAAACTGGCCTACCTGATGAATCAGAACCCCGTGGAAGCGATTGGTACCGCCAGGACAGCCTTTTTCGAACAGGAATCGTCTCAGGCTTTGCAATTCCTGCTGGAAAATGAAAAGCATGAAAATCTGACCGATGTCATCACCATGGCCAAGGGAAAGCCAGAATTCGTCTCGGTTCTGATCGACAACAATCTGATCAAGCAACCGATACCGAACCGCGACGACAACTGGTACCGGAACGCATTGGAGAAAATCCGCCGATACCGCGGTTTTACCCTGATATGCAGCGAAGGGATAATACGATGTCGTTTCGAACACGAACAGGCGCCGTTGACTGTCTTCAATTTCATTGAACTGGCTGAAAAAGGGTACTATGACAACACCGTTTTTCACCGGGTGGTACCGGCTTTCGTTTGCCAGGGAGGAGACCCGACAGGCAGCGGTTCAGGAGGTCCCGGATATGCCATCCGCTGTGAATACAACACACTGCATTACGATGGTGCCGGTGTCGTCGGCATGGCCCTGGCAGGGAAAGACACCGGTGGCAGCCAGTTTTTTCTGACCCATCTGGCCACTCCGCACCTGGATTACAACTATACCATCTTCGCACGGGTGATCGCAGGAATTTCAGTTCTGAACCGCATCGAACAGTATCATCGCCTGGAAAAAATTCAGCTCTGGTGATTCGGCATTTTCAGTACATTATCGGCCATGAACCGACCTTTCTTTCGATGCTTGGTCCGGATTTTTCTCAACAGCGTGCCGACGTCCTTCACTTTACCCGGATTAAAAGTAAAAGATGAAAAAAGGAGAACCGGGTGATAAAATCCCTCCGAAGAAACGACTTTCCAATTTTCCGACCGATTCTCGATTCTCTCCATCAGCACCACGGCTCCAGCCACATCAGTCATGGGCAATAGAATCAGAATGTGATTCTGACGAACCGGGCCAAAAGTGCCGACACGATCCAGCTGACGAAGATTGTTCTTCAATTCGTTGGCCAGAAAGACAAACAGACTACCGAGTTCATCATCATTGAACGACCGAATGGCTCCTCCCAGCTGGCTACGTACGCCGAGCAGAGAAATGGAGAGACATGAAAAAGGTGAGGCATATCGATTGTTCCGATATATTTCCGTTTCGATGTCACCCTGAATCTCCTTCCGGGATTTGATCCCTTTGGGCAACTTGATCCTGATTTGTTTGACCGGTCCGGTTTCTTGTTTTCCCCCTTTTCTTACCAGGCGTTCCCAGATGATGGCAAAAAGAGTGTCAGGCAAACCCCTTTCGTCAAGCAGATACAACAGACTCTGCAGAAAAACCTGCCTGTTTTCAGATTTATCCAGGTCCTCATCGACCCGGACAAAAAAATTCGTCAGGTTCTGCTCATCCATAGGCTGGAACGATTGCCATACTGTATCGGCCCACAAAAGTGCAACACGACTGACAAAACGATCCTTCAATCTTCCACCGACCCCTTCGAGCAGCTGATGATCCCGCAATGGACCGTCCAACTCGCTAAGTAGCTTCCAATCCAGTTCCTCCATCCGGGAATAGAGATTTTTCAGTTCCCTGGATTCCTTGTCTTCCGGGCTGGAAACCAAAAGGTAACGCAGGATAAAGGCTTCCACGACCTCATAAAAACGATCGAAACGAGCAGAGGACACAACACCGCCTTTCATCTTGTTGATCTCACCGTACAGTTTTTCTATCAGATCATGCCAGGTTCTGATTTCCTGTTCACTCTTTTCACGGAGAACGGGTTTCTGACTTTCCAAAGAAATCTCTCCGAGATCGAGACTACCGGCCTGAAATTGAATATCAAGCTCGTTTTCCTCCTGTTCCGCTTCTGCAACCGGCTCTGCGGCGAAATCTTCGAATTTCAGTTCCTTTTTCTCTTCTTTCGGGGCAGGCTGGCTATCCACATCATACAATGGTGTCGTAATGGTTCCGATATCGGTTATGACCTGAGCCGCGGCGTATTTATGCCGATTAATGCGAATTCCGAAAACATCCGCCGCCTTGAGCGCTCCTTCAATTTCGGTGGCAGTTCGAAAATTTCTGGTGTCAATCAGAAGAGAGATAAAAAAACCGAGTCCCCGGTTGGTCACCTCTGATTCAAAAGTGATCGCCTCCAGGCCACTATTTTTCAATCTTTCAATGAGACGAAGAATTCGCAAGTCCCTGTCCATACGCCAAGTTCCGCAGAAAAATCCATTCTGTTCCATATGAAACAGAATGCGTTGATGCTGGTCCAGCAGATGTCTCAACTGAACGTGAAAGGCATCCACAGCCCGGGTCGCCTGGGGATGTTGTTCTCCGTACATATTGATACTGTTGAACGCCAGCCAGAATGAACGGGTCAAATGCATGGCACTCTGTTCGTCAATATTTTCATGAGGTTTGACATTACCGTCCTTTCCTGCACTCACATCTTTTTTTACGTCTTTTTCTCTTTCCATTTCCTGACTAATTTATTCCTTTTTCAGTCCCAAAACAAGCAGATTCCGGACAATACGGACCATATCGGTCCCATCTCCTCGATCCAGCCGATTCGTATTTTCGTATAATTTGAATATCAAAGCGCTTTTCACCGCCGCAACGGTTGTGATCTCCGGCCAGGCGCGTCCCCGTTTGAAATCGAATACAATTTTCTGATGTACTCGCTGTATCATCCATCTTTTGTCTTCTATTTTTTCACCCAGAACCTGAAAACTATTGATCAATTTCATCTGTTCTTCATCGGATAGAGGTGCTCCCACATCCTCGAGTTCTCCCTTGTTGTTCAGCTGACACACAAAAAGGAGGAGGTTCAACATGTTCCGTCCCGATTCGCTTTCGGTTTCACCATGACTTCGACCGGCCAGGGTGGAATTTACATACAGCTCGTGTACCAGAGCGGCCTTGAGAGTGCCAAGACCACCTATGTCCCGGGTGCGCAAGTCTTTTCCCGGTAAAAACTCCAGGGTGTCTTCAAATAACGGAGAGAGATCCCCATTCCACAAGCGTTCCCAACGTTCAATCCAATCCTTGCACAACCTGTTTTCAAAAAAATAATCGGCCCGTATACCATGCAGGTTGACTGCATGCCGGAACCGATCGATAATCAGTTGGACCTGGCGCGTCAGTGCCGATCCGGTCAACCGGGTTTCCGGCGGTGATTCGTCAATGGATATTCCCAAATTCCGCGGCGGAGTCGGGGTCTGTGACGGTGAAACCAGTTTAAGGCTGGTGATGAATCTCCATTGATCATCGAAGAGATGTACCCCTTCATTGTCACGAATAAGATAAGCGGTCTTTGCATATGGCCTCAGCGGTTCCGGAAGCTGGGCGCCTTTTCTCTTGTAGTTGTCACTGTTCGTTGAGTTCATGTCATCCTGCGCATTGGCCCGTCTCTCTCAAATATAGTAATAAACACATAAAATGTCTACGTTTTTCCCGATAACAGCCACATAAAATGTTATGATATTTCTTTCTTCTAATAAAGGTGCATCCATGCCTGAATTACCGGAAGTCGAAACAATCGTACGGCAGTTGAAGCCGGCTCTCCTGAACAAGATCATAAAAGCATTGCATATTCACTGGCCAAAAACTGTGGAAATGACACCGTTTCAAGCTGAAAACATCCGAAACAGAAAAATACTCGACATCATTCGCAGGGGGAAATGGATCCTTTTCCTTTTGGATGATTCCAGTAGACTTGCAATCCATCTACGTATGACCGGACAACTTTCACTGTCGTCCCTTGTCGGCAGAAAACAGCATCTTCGCGTGGAAATCGAGTTTTCTGACTTACAGCGGCTTTTCTTTTACGACCCTCGCAAGTTCGGCAGAATCCGCCTTGTGGACAGTTATGAAAAGAGTTGGCTCAACGAAATCGGAGTGGAACCTCTCTGTGATGACAGCCTGATATCCGTACTGATCAGCCTGCAAAGCCGCCGCACCGTCAAGGCAGTACTTCTGGATCAAACCATTGTCGCCGGTATCGGAAACATCTATGCCGACGAGGCTCTGTTTCTGGCCAGAGTCAACCCGCTCAGACTGTTCTGCAGTCTCACGGAAACAGAACGTCACCATCTGGCAGCTGCTGTCCGCGAAGTCCTTCTCCTGGCCATCGAAAACGGAGGTTCAACGATTTCCTCTTATCGAAGCCTGCACGGTGAAAGCGGTTTTCATCAACAACACCATCTTGTGTATCAACGCAACGGTCAGAAATGCATCCATTGCAGGTCGATCATCCTCCGTACCCGGACTGCAGGTCGCAGCACCCACTTCTGCCCCACCTGCCAACTCTAACCCCCCCAGGTGCCACCCATTAGAAGTTTTGTGTCAATAGACTAGACTTCTT
>CAYMND010000213.1:0-5626 GCA_964391685.1 uncultured Clostridia bacterium
GTATGCACCGCCATGAATGTATGTCCGGCTCGGGGGCTGAGTGTGTGAATGATCCGGGCAACCACTTCTTTCCCCGTACCGTTCTCTCCCGTTATCAGCACCGTGGCATCGGTTTTGGCCACCTTCTTCACCGATTCGAACAGCTCAAACAGCTTCGGGCTCTGAGTTATGAACCCCAATCTTCTCAGCTGGTTGCCCCATTCTACCCAGGCCGGATTCCCCGGTACATTGCTTTCCGGTTGAAAAAACCCGGATTTTAGAATATCCAGTAATTCCTGGCTGTCATCCTCAGTGAAGCAGCCCTTTATGTCCAGTCGAAAGAACTGATTCAGCAGATTTCCTTTTGGCAAGGTCCGGCACAGCAGATAAACTGCCAAAGACGGCAGATTCGACATCACCGACATCAGCCATTCCAGAGTTTCGGCCTGCGGTTCAATTACCAGCACATCCGCCTCGGCCAAGAAGCCGGTTGCAGGAAGTTCAGCATGTGAAAAAAAATGAACTTCCACATGAGAAGCCAGTGTGGAACGAATCAGTTTTGAGTCCTGTGCCCATATTTTAAAAGATTTCATTTGCAGTTTTCTACACCGTACCTTTTTGACTTATCATTTGACACCCATGCTTCCGAAAAATATAATAGTATAAATTATGGAACAAACACTCTACGAAATTATTAAATACGGGGATCCCGTACTGCACCATCCGGTTGAGCTGATCAAAGAGATCAATCAAACGATTCAGGATACAGTAGCCCGTATGAAAATGACCATGATCCATGGCCTTGGTGTAGGGTTGGCGGCGAATCAGGTCGGCCTGCCCATCAGTCTGGCCTTGATCGATCCATCTGCCGGAGAGGATGACGAACAACTGCTTGTTCTGATCAATCCGGTCATCTGCGAAACCCACGGTTCGGAAACCGACGAGGAAGGCTGCTTGTCAGTGCCAGGATATTCCCTGAAAATTCCCCGTCACACTTCAATATTCATCAAGGCTTTCGATATGCACGGCAAACCGATCGAACGTGAATTCACCGACTACACCGCCCGGATCATTCAGCATGAACTGGACCACCTCGACGGCAAGACCATCGTTGAACGGACTTCTCCTCTGAAGCGTCGCCTGTTGAAACGGGAAATAGAGAAACTCAAAGAAAACAATGAGTGGTAGACTGATCTTTTTGGGTACAGCATCGATATGCCTCCCGTTTCTGGAAGCCCTGAAAAAAGCCTTTGACCTGTCTTTGATCATCTCTCAACCAGACAGGCCATCGGGCCGCAACCGGACCATCTGTTTTTCCTGTGTGAAGACCTTTGCTCTCGAAAACCGGATCCCTTTTCTCCAGCCAAATTCTCTTGCCGACGAAAACATTGTCGGGCAGATTCACTCGTTGTCACCCGATATCGCCGTCGTCATTGCGTACGGACAGTGGATCCCCCCATCCATTTTCAAAATTCCGAGATTCCGGACCATCAACGTCCACTTTTCCTTGCTTCCTTCTTATCGTGGAGCCGCTCCCGTGCAGAGGGCAATACAGGACGGCCGATCTGAAACCGGCGTTTCCATTTTCGAGTTGTCGTCCAGAATGGATGCCGGTCCCATCTGGAGACAGTTCCCGATGGCCATTCACCACCAGGACACGACAGCGACATTATGGGAAAGAATGAGTGCGGAGGCTGCGCCGTTCCTTGTGGATACAATCGGAGATATCCTGAGCGGAAGCTCCCGCCCCGTTCCTCAGGACGACCGGAAAGCCTCGCTTGCACCGTTGATCCGGAAAGAAGAGGGCCTCATCGATTGGAAAATGCCCGCGTTTGCCATTCGCAACCTTTTGCGGGCCTTCACCCCCTGGCCCGGGATCTTCTTTCCGCTGAACAACCGTCAGATCAAGGTGGTGGAAGCGGATGCCATCCATTTCCGACACCACTGCCAACCCGGCACCATTCATCGCCTGGACCAGGAATCCATGCAGGTATGCTGCGGCGACGACTCGCTGCTCAGGATTTCTTCTCTTCAGCCTCCCGGCAAAAAGCCCATGTCCCCATATTGTTATTCCCGCGGCAATCCGATTGGTCTTTGCCTTGAATAATCGACGCTTAATCGAATTGGCCGCCTTTTTTTTTGTGAAATGGCGGCCCGGAGAACATCAAACCGCACCATCCGTTCTCGATCCTCTTCTGGATTCACTCAAACCGGAAGAACGTCCAAAACTGACTGCCACAGTAATGGGAATACTGCGCCGGTTATTGCTTATCGAGCATCTTCTATCCGTCAACAGCTCAATTCCCATGAAAAAAATACATCCCAGGCTGCGTTCTCTTCTGCTGGTTTCCATATACCAGCTCCTTTTCGACGATTCCGTTCCCGATCACGCAGTTCTCTCTTCAGCCGTGTCCCTCTGTATACCGCATCACCGCTCCTTCGCCAACGCCATTCTCCGCAACATCACCCGGAATCGCATTTCTGTACTCAACGAAATGATCCCGAATCTGCCCTTATCGGTGAGGACTTCTTTTCCAGAGATCATCATGGACTATCTGGGAGAGACTTTTCCGGACCACTCGACATCTTCTTTTTTGGATTATCTGAATACCGAACCGGTCTTTCACTCCATACCGCTTGAACAATACAAGAAGAATGGCAGCAAAACAAACCGCTCGCTGCATTCCGATTTCTCCTTGATGGTTCCCTGTGCCATACCCTCCCTGAATAAAATTCGACAGGAAGAATTGCTTCTTCATGATATTTTTATACAGAACATTTCCAGTCAGTTTGTTTCTTACTTCTCCGCCCGGCTCCGGAGCCGACGTGTCCTCGACCTGTGTTCCGCTCCCGGCAGCAAAAGCGCCCTGCTGACACTGCTGTCTCCTCAGACCCGCATCGCGTCCGGTGATCTCTCATTCAACAGACTGCTCAGACTGCTGAGAAGAAAACAAAACAGCAAAGACCTCTTGAACCAGGTGTCTCTTTTCTGCGGAGATGCAACGGCTCCACCGTTCAACGACCACTTCGACCTGATTCTTCTGGATGCCCCTTGCTCCGCGCTGGGTACCATCCGAAAAAATCCCGACCGCCGGTACGACGCTTCCCGGGAACAGATTGAAATGCTGAGTCACCGTCAGTTCCAGATGATGAAATCCGCTCTGGAAACATTCCCCAGCGCCAATCTTCTGTTTTCCGTCTGTACCTTCACCCTTGCAGAAACTTCCGGTTTGATCGAAAAGGTATCAACGGAAACAGGCTTCTCCAAAAGTGCATTGAAACAATCTCAGGAAAATGTCACCTCTGCCTTGGCTGATGCGGGAATCCCCTTCCATGCTACACCTTTCGGAACCTATATTCTGCCGGACCGGCAGATGGACACAGACCTTTTTTTCATAGCACTTTTCCCCCCGTCCACATCTGTTCGATAAAAAAAAGCACCCCCTTTTTCCAGAGTTTGCCCGGCTACAATTCGGAGAGGATCAGGTCTCTGACCCGGCCGGCGTAATACCTCATCTTCGAAAACGGCACCTCGGTGCTGGTCAGTAAAATCAGTACATAATGCTCGTTGATGTTCTGGATCACAAACCGTTCCAGTTCCCAGTTCAGTTCTATGCAGATGCTTTTGAATCGGGGCTGTATGGCTTCAATTCTGTTGATCACATCGGAGATTTGTGCCGAAACAAGGTCATAATCCAGAGTGAAACCGTTAAAATGCTCTTTTTTCAGCTCGATTCCGTCGGTTCCCCATATCGCCATGTAATGCAGTTTGGGTTCCTTCTTCTTGACAAATTCAAAACCTTTTTCAAACAAAGTATGATCCCCTTTCACTCGTGAAATGAGACAGCAGTTTTTTAAAATAATCCAATTGGCGCTCTGAAGCAATCCTCTGTTTTATGCCGTTTATCTGCCCTAAAAATTTATCATCTCCTGTCATCTGGCTCAAACGCTCGTAGATCGATAAAGCCTCCGTGTACAACCCCTGCTGGGCGTATAAACGAGCGGCGCTTTCCGTAACAAATCCCATCTCGTGATTGCCTGAGGGAACTTCCTGACCCGCCTCCGTTTCCGTTGGCGATGAGAGTTCCACTTGAATCCATCCTTCCTCTTCTTTGCTTTGTCCCGTCACTTCCTCTTCCGGATCTGTTTCCGAAACAATCTCAATACGGCGTTGTTCGTCACTTTCTGCAACAAAGGCTTTCGGCTCTTCTTCATCCGTTTCCGGCCCCACAGGGTTAAAAAATGTCTCGTTCTCAGGATCGGAATCCAGATCAATCACCGGTTCATAGGAGACCAATTCCTCCTTCTCCTCCGTCTTCATCACGATTTCCGGTACAGTCTGATCATCGCGGAAAGCGGGACTGCGATAATCGACCACTTCGAACGCGGCATTCTCCTGAGTCAGTTTTTCTGCCTCAATTTCCTCCAGAATAGTCTTCACCTTGTTGTTGAACGGATCGAGGAACAGAATCTTCTGATAGTCCAGTCTGGCATCGTCCAACCTCCCGAGTCGTCTGAGAAGATCGCCCCTTTCCATCAGGAACGTGATGTTGTCTCCATATCGGGTATCCAGTACCGACAATACCGTTTCGGCCCGCAACAGCGCGTTGTTCTCTTTCAGTGCACGAGCGAGATGGAGACGGATCAGAAATGAATCAGGGTATTCTTCAATCAGTTCCGTCCCCAAAGCGACAGACTCATCCACCTTACCTTGCCGGAGCAAAGTTTCCAGTTCAGCCACACGAGCCCGTTCGTTCTGGAAATCTGTCACTTCGTATCGCCCTTGCAGAATGACCTTATTCGTAATTTGGAATCAACTGAAGCCGAATGTAGTCGTACGGTCCGTCACTGTAAGTCTGGTCGATATCCTGAACCGTGGCCTTGATGAAAAATTCCAGTTGGCTGCCGATATCCAACGGCCCGTAAAAGGTGACCCGTGCGACTCCATTGGCATCGGTGTTCTTGTACATGGCCCGTCCGTTGTTTTCGAAATACCCGTATTCGGCCAGTAAATATGCACCATTGGAAGACCCCATCTGCTGGAAGTAGATTCTCTTGCCCACCAGCGGATTCCGGTCGGAGTCGGTGACCTTGGCGGTGATGATGGTTGAATGCCGGGTCGTACCGTTGACCCAGAGAATCGACGGATTGGCCGCTCCTTCGACGATGTAGTGAAAGGTGGATGGGCCGAACAAATTGCTGGAATCCGCCGCTTCATCGCGAGTACAGGCTGATGTCACCAATAAACCGAGGGTCAGCAAAGGAATGATGATTATCGTTTTTTTCATGGCTTAGGCTCCTTATGATCCCGTATCCTCTTCTGCCTCGGGATCCGCAAAATTCGCGCAATGGACTTCCGCCCATCCCGTGGCCGGTTCCAGGCGGTTGCCCGCCAGATCGTAGGCGTAAACCGTGATGTTGGCCACCAGGATGAGAACCTTCTCCTCTCCGAGTTCCCTCAGATCCCGAAGCGGCGGTTCCATTTTGGCGGTATGCCGGATGAGAATGAAGGTCACCTTGGCCTGGGTCCCCACCGAGACTTTGTGGTTCACGGCAACGGAAAAGGATTCGGGAACGTCCACCAGCGGTTCGTTTCGTCCATCGGTCCGGGTGAAGTTGACGTCGATGCGGTCGACGATAATGTTGT
>CAYMND010000214.1:0-5614 GCA_964391685.1 uncultured Clostridia bacterium
GCGTTTGATGCCGGTATGGAAAATTTGGAAAATCGCGGATACATCGATGTTTTGAATCAAAAAGTGCTGCACGAAAAAACACCGATTCTTGGGATTTGCCTGGGAATGCAATTGCTTTCGATGGGGAGCGAAGAGGGATCGCTTGACGGTTTGGGGTGGATAAAGGCTCAAACGGTTCGATTTCATTTTCCCGAATCTCTGAATGGGTATAAAATCCCCCACATGGGTTGGAATTCGGTAGAGGTTGTGCGGAATCAGCCTCTGTTGCAGAAGAATGTAAACGGAATGCGCTTTTATTTTGTTCATGCCTTTCATCTTTCTTGTCAGGATCCTGAAGATATTCTGGCAAATACCCGTTACGGGTATGACTTCCCGAGTGCCGTGCTTCATGAAAACATACTTGGATTGCAGTTCCATCCGGAGAAAAGCCACAAATGGGGTATGGAATTATTGCATAACTTCTTGAACTGGGAACCCCAGATGGTGCAGGTGTAATGAATGCATTTTAAACGGATAATACCTGTTTTGCTCTTAAGGGGAAGTGGATTTGTCAAAACGGTTCGTTTTAAAGATCCGGTGTATTTGGGAGATTCTTTTAATACGGTTCGACTCTTTAATGAAAAAGAGACTGACGAACTGATCATACTGGATATTGATGCTACGATTCAAGGGAGAGGACCGCGATTCGATTTTCTGCGTGATCTGGCATCAGAGTGTTTCATGCCGGTCAGTTATGGCGGTGGGGTTCGGACTGTCGAAGATATGAGGCGTCTATTTGAGGCGGGTTTTGAGAAGGTGTCAATCAATTCGGCTGCCATAAAGAATCCTCAACTCATTTCACAAGCCGCCAGGGAGTTCGGCAGCCAGAGTGTTGTGGTGTCTCTGGATGTCCGCCGGCGTATGTTCGGTCGACATGAGGTTTTTGTTGAAAACGGGAAAAAAGCGACGGGGATGTCGCCGATTGAAGCGGCACAGCGGGCTGTTGATTTGGGCGCAGGAGAAATATTGCTCAATTCAATTGATTTAGATGGTACAATGACGGGGTACGATCTGGAATTGATTGAGAATATTGCACGGTCTGTGTCGGTTCCGCTCATCGCCTGTGGTGGCGCCGGCAATTTGAATCATATGGTGGAAGTGATTGATGAAGCAGGTGCTTCAGCTGCCGCAGCAGGGAGTGTGTTCGTGTTTACCGGTCGGCACAGAGCCGTTCTGATCACCTACCCGACACAGGCCGAATTGAATAGAGGATAACAGGAATATGTTTCAAAATACGATCAGAAAAGGACAAGAAGGGTATCGGCAGTGTACGGTGACCCTTATGGATACGACGGACCCGGAAATTACTTTCGATGATGCTGGAATGTCCAATTGGGTGCACTATTTCAACAATCAAATCCGTACGTGGTGGGATCCTCAGGGAAATAAAGATGCCTTCCATGCGCTCATTAAACGAATGAAGGAAGATGGGAAAGGTAAAGAGTATGATTGCGCATTGGGCCTGAGCGGCGGAGTTGACAGCTCTTATCTCGCTTATCTTGTTAAAAGAGAAGGCCTACGGCCTTTAATAGTTCATACCGATGCCGGATGGAATTCCGATATTGCAGTCAGAAATATCGAGAATATAGTAAAGACTTGTGGATATGACTTATTTACCATCGTAATCGATTGGGATGAGATGGCTGATTTGCAAAGGTCTTTCCTGAGATCAGGTGTTCCCAATCAGGACATCCCTCAGGATCATGTCATCTTTGCCGCATTTTACGGTCTTGCCGCCAAGCACGGGATAAAATGGGTGTTGAGCGGGCGGAACATGGCCAGTGAGTCCATTCTACCCAAAGCATGGGGGCATAACGCGCTTGATTTGAGACATCTAAATGCCATTCATAGGCGTTTTGGTGAAAGAAAGCTGGGAAAATTTCCTCGGATGAGTCTGGCTAAGTACGGAATCCTCTATTCCGCCTTGAAAGGAATGAGGGTGGCCTGGCCGTTGGATTTGGTTGCCTATGACAAGAGCGCGGCCATGGGAATTCTTGAAAAAGAATTCGGATGGAAGTACTATGGGGGCAAGCACTTTGAGTCCAGATGGACGAGGTTTTTTCAAGGCTGGTGGCTACCGTCCCGGTTTGGCTTCGACAAACGTCTGGCTCACTTGTCCAGTCTGATCCTGAGTGGGCAGATGACCAGAGAAGCGGCTCTTGAGGAAATGAAGCAGGAGTATTATACTGACACCATGATGCGAGAAGACCGGGATTTGATCTTGAAAAAATTGAATCTGACCATGGATGAGTGGCAACATATTCTAGATACACCCTTGCGAAGTCATTACGATTATCCCACTTCTGATTGGATGACCCGCACCCTTTCTCTGGGACGAAATATTGTACGTAAGATGGGTTTGTTAAAATAATATAGGTTTCGGATCTGGAAATGAGCACCAAGCTGGTTCATGTCACATCGGTTCACCCCCGGCATGATGTGCGGATTTTTCATAAGCAGTGCCGTTCGCTGAGTAAGGCCGGCCTGGATGTGGTTTTGATTGTACAGGATGGTCGTGGGGATGAACTCTGTTTGGGGGTACGAATCGTCGATATGGGACGGCCTCCCTCGGGGAGACTGTTGCGTATATTGAAATCTCCCTGGCGTGCATGGGGCAAGATACGGCAATTGGAAGCAGATATCATCCACTTCCATGATTCTGAATTGCTGCCCATGGCTTATGTGCTGAAAAAGCAAGGCAGGAGAATGATTTATGACGCCCATGAGGATGTCCCACGAGATATTCTGTCCAAGCATTGGGTGCCGTTGCCCTTGAGACGAAGTCTGGCCTTTGTTGCTGAAAAAATTGAGAATTTTGTCGTGCGCCGCCTGGATGGTGTGGTGACGGCCACGCCTTTTATCGCCCGGCGCTTTGCTTGCATCAATTCCCGATGCTGTGACATAAATAATTATCCCGTTTTGGATGAATTCTCCAGTACACCCGAAAATAGACCTTTTTCCAAAACGATTTGCTACATTGGAGCGATTACCCGGGTCAGAGGACTGACGCCACTTGTGAATGCTCTCACTTATTTACCCGATGTCCGACTCATCGTCTGTGGCCCGTTCGAGGATCAAAAATGTCAGAATGAATTAAGGCTGCAATCCGGATGGAATCAAGTGGATTATCGTGGTGTGGTTGATCGGGATGCGGTGGCGGCCATCATGGCCGAATCGGAGGCCGGAGTGGTGACCTTCCTGCCGATGCCCAATCATTTGGATGCCCAACCCAACAAGATGTTCGAATACATGGCCGCCGGATTGCCGGTATTGGCTTCCCATTTTCCCTTGTGGCGACAGATTATTGAAGAGAATGGCTGCGGTGTCTGTGTCGATCCAACCGATCCGGTCGATATTGCCAAGGGGATCGCTTCTCTGCTTGCTGATGAAACTCAGTGTCGCAAGATGGGGCAATCTGGACGCCGGGCCGTATTGGAAAAACTGAATTGGTCTCGAGAAGCGGAAAAACTGCTTGATTTTTATCGGGAGATTGTATGAAGTTGATCACGGTCGTCGGTGCCCGGCCGCAATTCATCAAGGCGGCGGCGGTAAGCGCTGCCCTGTCTGAAAGCTCAACCATCCATGAAATGCTGGTCCATACTGGTCAACATTTCGACGACAACATGTCGGCCGTTTTTTTTAACCAACTTGGAATCCCCCAGCCGGCTTATAATCTGGGTATAGGGAATAAATCCCATGGAGAAATGACTGGAGCGCAATTGATTGCTCTCGAGAAGGTTTTTTTGCAGGAACAGCCCGATTGGGTGATGGTTTATGGAGATACCAATTCAACCTTGGCGGCAGCTCTGGCTGCGAGCAAATTGAAAATACCTGTGGCCCATGTTGAGGCCGGACTGCGTTCCTTCAATCGGGATATGCCGGAGGAAATCAATCGGGTGTTGACCGATCGGATCAGTAACTTGCTGTTGGCACCGACCGAGCAGGCGATCCGAAACCTCATCAAAGAAGGAGTTCCGGAAGACTGGTGTTATAATGTCGGCGATGTAATGTACGATGCGGCATTGATGTTTGCCGCTCTGTCCCGTGATAAGTCGAAAATATTGGCAGACTTGAATCTGGAAGCCCATGAATACATATTGTTGACTGTACACCGGGCAGAAAACACGGATTGTCCGGTTCGATTGAAAGCCATACTATCTGCATTGAAAGAGTTGTCCGAAACTGTTCAGATCGTGTGGCCCATTCATCCACGGACCAGAAAGCAAATCCGGACTTGGGGGCTTGAAGAAGAAATAGGGGCGCAGATCAGGCTGATTGATCCCTTGGGTTATTTGGATATGGTAATGCTGGAGCAGCATGCCGTCTGTATCGTTACCGACAGTGGCGGGGTGCAGAAAGAAGCATTTTTTTATCAGATTCCTTGTGTTACGCTGAGAGATGAAACAGAATGGACAGAATTGGTTGATTCCGGCTGGAATCGGCTGGTATCGCCCGGGAGGGGTGATGTGGCGGCTGAAGGGATCCGCGCAGCCATCGGGTCCCAGGGGGTGCCGATCCATCCCTACGGTGACGGGCATGCGTCGGATCGGATTGTTAGCTTGCTCATTGAAAAGGGGGCAGAACGCCGAAGGAAAGGGAATGAATGTCGTTGAGTAAAATTTTAGATTCGCAGATTCTAATTGGGCTGGGGGCAAAAATAGATCCTCTTGCTGAACTGGGTGAAAAATCCGCTCGGGTTATTCCGGACTATCGGCTGATCATCGGTAAAAACGCGACCATACGCAGTGGGTGTGTCCTGTATGCCGGTTCGGTCATCGGAGACAATCTGAATCTGGGGCATCATGTTGTGATACGGGAAGAGAATCGACTGGGTGACGATGTGTCGGTCTGGGGTAACACAACAATCGATTATGGTTGCACGATCGGCCATCGGGTCAAATTGCACACATCGGTTTATGTGGCTCAGTTTACGATAATAGAGGATGATGTTTTTCTGGCTCCGGGGGTGGTCATCGCCAACGATCCTCACCCGGGCTGCCCCAGATCCAGGGAGTGCATGAGGGGGCCCACAATCAAAAAAGGAGCCCAAATCGGGGTGAATGTGACGATCGTTCCGTTTGTGACCATCGGCGAGTTCGCTTTGATCGGAGCCGGGGCCGTGGTCACAAAGAATATCCCCGCACGTTCTGTGGCGTACGGTAACCCGGCCCGGGTGGTTGGGAAGATTGAAGATCTTCGCTGCATCATGAATCCTGTTCTGCTTGAGTCTCCATACACTCACATTCCCAAGGCGTAACGTTGATTGCGCTCATGTAGTTTCTGAAGGAGGTGTACTGTGGCGCTTCTTGATTGTCGAATAGTAGAGTTACCGAAGATAGAGGATGCTCGAGGAAATTTGACGTTCATTGAGTGTGGTCGTCAGGTTCCGTTCATTTTTAATAGAGTCTATTATCTCTATGATATTCCTGGGGGTGCGGAGCGGGGAGGCCATGCTCATCGGAATCTGCAGCAATTCATCGTTCCCATGTCGGGGAGCTTTGATATTTTTCTGGATGATGGTTTGAGTCATAAAACAGTTCATATGAATCGATCCTTTCTGGGGTTGTATGTGCCA
>CAYMND010000215.1:0-5599 GCA_964391685.1 uncultured Clostridia bacterium
GCTGAGCGCGTCAGAGATGAAGCCGATATTTTTCTTCGGTTGTTTCCCCAGCTGTGGATCGAAGATCACCTGTCCCCCGTCGGGAAGCAAAACCCCGGCCAGCAGTCTCAACAGGGTGCTCTTTCCGGCCCCGTTCACTCCCGTTATCAAGGTGACCTCTCCGGCCCTGAGCTTGAGATCCAACCCATTAAAAATTTTCTTTTTTCCGAAAGCGAACGATACAGCTTGCATTTCAATCATTTTCCTCTCCTTTTTCTTCGGCCACCTTTCGAAGCCTTGTACACACTTCATCGAATCCGTAATCGAGCTGCCGAGTTTTCTGCCAGAAATCACGACAAAGTTCAGTCAGTCGGCGCTCCTTGTCATCGATCAACCTTTCCGGATCGAGCCTTACGTAATAACCGGATCCGGCCCGGGCATAGATGAAGCCTTCCAGTTCCAGATGGCTGTAGATCTTGGCCATGGTATTCGGATGCACCCGGAAACGGGCGGCCAGATATCGGATGGACGGCAGCTTTTCATCCTGTCCCACCAGACCGGCAACAATAACCCGTTTGAACGCTTCCTTGATCTGGTGAAGAATGGGCAGAGGGGAGCGTGGATCCACCTCGATTTCGTTCAGCCACTCCATGGCCCCTCCTTTACTGTAACACTATTATGTTACGGTGTTACAAAAAAGTCAAGGGGTTTGGTTATACATTTTGGACATTTTGGACTCAGTCGACATTGTGGACCATGAAGATTTTACCGTGATACCAATTCCATTCGCTTTTCATCACTTGGATAAAGGAATAATAAAAAATTCACTTTGTTCCGTCCACTATGTCCACTATGTCCACTATTCTCTTCGTCCACTTAATTCTTAAAACAGATTGTGCTACACTCCTTCATGACAACCGAAAAACGAGGATATCACCATGAAAACAAAAGCCTTCCCGATCATTCCCCTGTTCATCCTTTTCCTGACAGGAGTCCCCATGATGGGGCAATCATCGATTCATAACGACACAATATGCACGGTCGTCAAGACCCTGGTCGAAGCATACCCCGGTACCCCGACCGGGATGATCGAAAGGGGCGTGAGTCACACCGGATCGCTCTGGCGGGTCGAAGACGGCGACGAGACCGCCTTCACCGAGTTCTGCAAAAGCAGATATATTGCAGATCCGGCCGAACGGCTGGTTGTGTTCAGGAAGCTCAATGACTATTTCGAAGCTCTTTTCGGCCACAACGGAGAGATCTATCTGGCCCTGAAAAGAAACACCGATGAGCCCACCGGCCCGATGCACGAAATCGATCGTATGTTCTCCGCCTTCAGCCCGGATGCCCATCTGATGGACGACCTCTACCAAAACAAAATCGCCTTCATTATCGCCCTCAATTACCCGGCATACACCCTCGATGAAAAAAACGACTTGGGCAGAACATGGAGTGCCGAGGAATGGGCCATGGCCCGGCTCGGTGACCTTTTCTCCTTCCGTATCCCAGCGGAAATCAACCAGCGCAACGCGGCAGTATCCAGTCAGGCCGATCTCTATATCTCAGGCTACAATATCCACATGGGCGCATTGCGCAACCGAAATGGAGAGAAGCTTTTCCGAGACGATCAGGTTCTTCTGCTGCATTGGAATCTGCGCGACGAAATCAAGGCCAACTATGCGGACAGAAACAAAGGTCCGGAACGTCAGGAAATGATCTACCGCATCATGAAGCGCATCATCGACCAGACCATCCCCGCAAAAGTGATCGATTCGGCCGAATACCAGTGGGAACCTTTCAGCAATACCGTCACCAAGGATGGCATGGCAGTCACCCCGGAACGGGAACCGGACACCCGGTACGAAACGCTGCGCCAGGTATTTTTGGCCAACAGAGCCGTCGACCCGTTCACGCCGGAGCAGCCGACGTACATTGACCGCAATTTCTCCGGTGCCATGGAGGTGCCCCAAGCGAAAGTGGAAGAACTTTTCCATGAATTTCTATCTTCTCCCCTGCTCCCCCGGATGGCCGGACTGGTCAGAAAACGGCTCGGTCGCAAGTTGAAAGCCTACGATATCTGGTACGACGGATTCAAATCCCGAAGTTCCATTCCGGAAGAACAGCTGAGCCAGGTCACCCGGGAACGATATCCCGATGCCCGAGCCTTCGAAAAGGCGCTCCCCACAATACTCGGACAACTGGGCTTTTCAGAGGAGAGCCGTCGGTTTCTGGCCTCCAGAATTACCGTCGATCCGGCCCGGGGTTCCGGCCATGCCTGGGGCGCCCCCATGCGGAACAGTCTTTCCCACCTGCGCACCCGGATCGCCGATTCCGGAATGGATTACAAAGGGTTCAATATCGCCGTACACGAATTCGGACACAATGTCGAGCAGACACTCTCCATGCACAAGGTCCCCTATTTCTTCCTCAACGGCGTTCCCAACACCTCGTTCACCGAGGCATTGGCCTACATCTTCCAGGACCGGGACCTGGATATCCTCGGCATGCGCCCCGTCAACCCGTCGGCAAAAGATATGGACGTGCTGGACAGCTGCTGGTCCGCATTTGAAATCATGGCTGTCTCCATGGTGGACATGAAGATTTGGAAATGGTTGTACGCCCATCCGGAAGCTACCGCAACCGAGCTGAAGAAGGCGGTCATCGCCATCGCCGGGGAAGTCTGGAATCAATACTACGCCAAGGCCTTCGGCCTCAAGGACGAACCGATTCTGGCCATCTACTCCCATATGATCAGTTACCCTCTCTACCTGTCGGCCTACGCTTTCGGAGAATTGATCGAATTCCAATTGAGCGAATATCTGTCCGGCAAGCCCCTGGGACCGGAAGTTGAGCGAATCTGGTCCCAGGGGAGGTTGACCCCCTCCGCCTGGATGATCCGCGCCACCGGCAGCGATCTTTCGCCGCAGCCTTTGATCCGGGCCTGCGAATCGGCGTTGAAGAAAATGAAATAAGAAAACACGGAGGTTGACAAGTGAAAAATATCTGGTTATTCATGGCAGTTCTGTTCTGCTTTCTGCCCCTGGTTTCCCAGGATCACGTAAAATCTGATGACTTCACCGGCCAGGCCCTGCGCGTAGAAATCTACATGACCGGAGACGCCAAAAGCGAAACGATCACTGTCGGTCAAATGGTGATCGACCCTCTTTGGGCCGGTCCGGCGAACGCCCCGGTTTCCCCTTTCGATCAGGGGGCCTATATCGTCTCCTTCTACGATTCGGCGGACAATCGCCTGCTGTTTCGACGGTGCTTCGACTGCCAGTTCAGCGAATACAAGACCACCGATCCCGCCCTGCAGGGAATTGCCAAAACCTACCAGCACAGTCTGGTCATTCCATGCCCGAAACGCCCCGGAAAGCTGGTGCTGGAGCAACGGGACAGAATGCAGAAACGCCACATCATTCTGGAAAGAGTCATTGATCCGGGAGATTACCATATTCTCAGACGCAGCGATTCCAAAGAGACCGTGTTTACTCTTCTGGAAAGCGGAGACGTCCAAGGCAAGGTGGACCTGTTGTTCATCGCCGAAGGCTACAGTGAATCGGACCGGGATAAATTTCAGCAGGATGCTGAACGGTTCACCCGGACCCTGTTTTCCATCGAACCCTACAGCAATCACAAAAATGACTTCAACGTCCGGGCCCTCTTCTCCCCCTCAGTAGACAGCGGAGTCGACGAACCCCGGGAAGGCGTTTACCGGGAGACGACACTGGACTCCTCGTTCAACGCCCTGGACCTGGACCGCTATCTTCTGACCGAAGCCGGACACCGCTTGCGCCGTCTGGCCGGAGCCGTTCCTTACGATACCCTGGTCATCCTGGTTAACAGCAAGCGATACGGAGGCGGAGGAATATTCAACGACTACAGCATCAACACTGTGGACAACGAGCTGAGTCCACTGGTCTTCCTGCATGAATTCGGGCACAACTTCGCCGGACTGGCCGACGAATACTATTCTTCATCCGTGGCCTATAACGAGTTCTACCCCAAAGGACTCGAACCGCTGGAACCCAACATCACCGCCATGCTCGATCCGGCCGAACTGAAATGGAAAGATCTGCTCAGCCCGAACGTAGCCCTGCCCACTCCCTGGGGAAAAGCGGAACGGGAAGCGCTGCAGAAACAGATGTGGGATCTGCGTATGAAACAGTACGAGGAGTTGAAGGCAGTCCAGGGCGACCCGCAAAAAGAAAATTCAATAAAAGCCCGGTACAAGAAGAATCTGGAAAAACTCGGGAAAAAGCTCAAAAGAATCGAAACGAAATATGCCTCCGCCGATGAACTCGTCGGGGCTTTCGAAGGAGCGGGCTATTCCAGCGAGGGCCTCTACCGGCCGATGACCCACTGCCTCATGTTCTCCAATCAGAAGACTCGATTCTGCCGGGTTTGCAGGCAGGCCATCGAAAAAACAATCGAATATTTCTGTGGCCGCTGATGTAAGAAACAAACAAAATAATTTATCTTTAAAATTGAGCTCCAAGAACCAAGAAGGAAGGAGGCGTCATGGACACACACAATCTCGACCCCATTTTCAGGCCCAAACGCATCGCGCTGATCGGCGTCTCCATCAATCCCAGCAGTGTCAGCGGCAAGGTCTTCGGTAATCTGGTCGGCAGCGGCTTCAAGGGTGTTGTCTACCCCATCAACGAAACCAGTGAATCTGTCCTTGGGGTTTCCTGCTTTCCAAGCCTTTCCAGTCTGCCACGCCAGCCGGATCTGGCCGTCATCTGCACGGCGGCGGAGCAGGTGCCCAGGTGGGTGGACGAATGCGGTCGCGCCGGAATCAGGGGAATCATCATCATGTCGTCGGGCTTCAGCGAAAGCGGGGAAGCGGGGAAAAAGCTCGAAGAAGAGATCCGGGAAATCCGCAGACGCTACATTGGCATGCGAATCATCGGCCCGAACTGCCTGGGCATCATCGTTCCCGAACTGAACCTGAACCTCAGCTTTGCCCCCGAGCTGCCGCCGAAAGGGAACATCGCCTTCATCTCTCAGTCCGGAGCTCTCTGCACCTCTGTTCTCGACTGGGCCCTGGACGAGAAGATCGGCTTCTCGACTTTTGTATCCATAGGCAACACTTTGGATGTGGATTTCGGCCACCTCATCGATTATCTGGGCAGTGACGAATCCACCCGTTCCATCCTGCTCTATGTGGAATCGATCAATAACGCCCGTACATTTGTCTCGGCCGCCCGGGCCTTCGCCCGAACCAAACCCATTCTGGTGTACAAAGCCGGCCGTTTTCCGGAATCCGCCGCTGTGGCCGCGTCCCATACCGGCGCGTTGGCGGCCGAGGACGCCATATACGACGCCGTTTTCGCCCGAACCGGGCTGACGCGGGTTTACGACATCGGCGAGATCTTCGACTGCGCCGAACTGATCGGTCGCGGAAAAATTCCGTCCGGATCGCGCCTTGCAGTCGTCACCAATGCCGGAGGCCCGGGCGTAATGGCCAGCGATACGCTGATCGCCTCCGGCGGATGTCTGGCAAGCCTGAGCGAAGAGACGATGAACCGTTTGAACGAAACGCTGCCTCCGATATGGTCCCATGGTAACCCCGTAGATGTCCTCGGAGACGACCGTTTCAAGCGCCTGAGCAAGG
>CAYMND010000216.1:0-5596 GCA_964391685.1 uncultured Clostridia bacterium
GATTTTAAACAATCTGGAACTGATCAGCCCGATGGAGGAAACGATGCCTGTATCCTTTAGCGCGGCACTGAGTATGAACATGGCTCCGATGGTGATGGTGGCCTGATTGCTGAATCCGGACAATGATTCCTCCGGAGTGAGGACACCGCTGATCACCAATGTGACCAGGACGATCATGGAGGTTATTTCCGGCGTTGTTTTTTCCCAGATGAACAGGATGACAGCCAATAACAGAAGAGACAGTACAATCGAAATATCGTAGCTCATGTCATAATACCGCCGTCCGGCGACGGATATCTGCGCCGATTAATTTGCAAATACAACGAAATGGAGTCTTTTACAACAGCATAGTCGAAAAATTCAAGAAAAAGACTTGTATTTTTTTTATCCAGGCAATAAAATAATAAAAACATATGTTGTGGAGCTTGACCAGCAATGACAGAAGGGTTGGAGAATCGTCGTCGTGAAGAGAGATTTCCGGTAAACACGGTCATTACGATAAACAACCAGCCGGCCATGGTCAAGGATATCTCTCTGGGCGGCATGAGGGTTACGGCCATGAATCTCAAACCCCAGCAGATGATTGACCTGAATTACCGAAACGGTCAGAAGAGTATCATAATGAAAGCACTGGTTCGATGGGTGAAGAGGACCTATCCTTTTGAAACATATTCCGAATGCGGACTGACTCTTGTTTCCATACCGGGTGCATACCATGAGCTTTACGAGGATATAACCGACCCGCCCAGATTTTTACCTTTATTTGGCCTGTGGCCAGTATCTTTCGCGTTGTTTTCTCTGGCCGTCGCTCTGTTACTCTGGATTTGATGATCCCGCCGGTACAGATTCCGATTCAAATCAAAAAAATCATCGATGCACTCCTTCTGATGCCGCACCCGAGTGAGGGGGGCTTTTACAGAGAGACCTTCCGCAGTGAAGAGACTGTTTTTACTGAGGCTGGGAGCCGATCTCTGTCCACTTCGATCTATTTTCTGGTTCTGGGGGGAGCTCCGACTGAGCTCCACTGCCTTCCAGGTCCCGAAACATTTCATTATTACATGGGAGATCCTCTGGAACTTTTTTTGTATGATGGGGAAAACCAGCCGGAGGTCAAACGGCTCGGTCCCGTTTCGGATCAGGATGCAAGACCCCAGCTTGTCGTGCCGGGAGGAGTCTGGCAAGCGGCACGGGTCGTTCCCGGGGGCACTTATTCTCTGGTGGGGACGACCATGTCTCCCGGATTTGATTTTGCAGATTACAAGGGCCTTGCCCGGGAGGAGTGGAGCCGCCTCTATCCCAATGCGAAGAAGGCCATGAGGCGGTTTTATGACGACAAGGAAGCTGTTTTCTGAACGAACTCTTTTTTTTGTGATCCAGCTCTTTTTTCTGTATGACATAATGGTGCCGCTGTCCGGAATTGAAGCGATGACTTCCAGTCGGACAGAATGCGCGGTAGTCATCGACGGCAGCTTGGATGAACCCTGTTGGCAGCGGGTGGCAGACGTTTCGGAATTGCTGATTACCTACAGTCCGTCTTTCGGCGAACATCAGCCTTTCAAGACCGAACTCTGGCTGGCTCACGACTCGGAACGGCTTTATTTCGCCGTGCGGGCCTGTGATCCCGAACCGGGTCTGATCAAAAGTTCGATCACCAAGCGAGACAACATCGATGCCGACGACTGGGTGGCGGTCAGTCTGGAACCGACGGGAGGAAGGCAGAACGCACTTGTATTGATGGTCAATCCCGATGGAATTCAGGGAGACAAACATGAGAGTGCTTTTGGAACGGATGTCTCGGCGGATTATGTGTGGAACTCGGCCGCCAGCAGAACCGATGAAGGCTTCGATGTGGAAATCTGTGTACCGTTGAAAAGCATCCGTTTCCGCAGCGGCAGGGATGTTGCCGTCAACCTGTTGCTGATGAGACATGTCGCCCGGTTGGGGAGCAAGGCCTGCTGGCCCTCGAAATCCCCTTCACAATCTTTTCTGGCTGTTCATCAGCCGGTCATATATGATGAACTCAACCGTACCGCGAGGATTGAGCTGATGCCGGCTGTGACCTACGGATCCATTTGGGACCGATTGTCCGCGGAAAGCTGGTCTGCAGCGGACGATGACCGCAACATCGGTATAACCGCAAAATTCGGTATCAGTTCCTCTGTTACCGCCGAAGCCACGGTGAATCCCGATTTCAGTCAGGTGGAGAGTGACGAATTCCAGGTGCTGGTCAACCAGCGATACCCGATATTCTATGCTGAGAAACGGCCATTTTTCATGGAGGCAGGATCCCTGTTCAATCTGGCTGCCAGCGATGACAGCGGAGATTACAATATGTATTCCGCTGTGCATACCCGCTTCATTGTCGAACCCGATTGGGGGGTCAGACTGAGCGGTGAACACGGACCGGCTGTGTTCGGCCTCATGGCTGTCCGGGACGGCTGGTCGGCGGAGGGTGCAAAAGACCCGGCGACCATTCTGCTCGGAAGGTTGAAATGGAACCTGGGATCGGACAATTTTGCGGGTATACTGTACAGTGGACGATATACGGAGGAGGACAAAAACAATGCACTGGCATTGGATCTTTCCTACAAGCTCAACAATCATCATTTCTCCACCAAGGCAATTCTGTCGGGCAGTAAAAGCGGGAATGAGACTCTGTCCGACACCGCTCTGACCGCCAGCTGGGGGTGTTACACCAAGAAGCTGAGCACATTCCTGGTTTTCGAGCATGTTGGTGATGACTTCCGTATGGACAGCTCGTATCTTCTGCGCAACGGCATGAGGCGAGTAATGGGATATGTCGCACCCAGTTTCTATCCCAAGCGCACAACTTGGTTGAAACGACTCAATTTCATGCTCTGGGGATATCAGGTTCATGATTACCGGACCCTGGCCGACGATTACCTCTATTTTATCGCCATGAGGGCTTATTTCCCGAAGCAGGCCAACCTGAGAATGGATTGGCGCAGGTTCAGCGAACAGTGGGCCGGGCGGCAGCTGAAAGGAGATTATTTCTACCTGGGCGGGCAGGTTCAGCTGACCAATTCCCTCTTCTTCTACCTGTCTTTCGATGCCGGAGACAGGATCCTCTACGATTCGGAATCTCCCCTTGTGGGGAAGGGATTTTCCGGGCAGGGTATGGTCATGATTCAGCCTTCCGGACGGCTGGCGCTGGAATTGTCGGTTTTGTACGAAAAGATGGATCATCCGATCAGCCGGGAAAGGTTGTACGATGTAAACATCCTGCGTTTCAAGAGCACTTATCAGCTGAACCGCTACCTTTTCTTCAGGGGAATCGTTCAGTATGACAGCAGCCAAAAAAAAGTGATCAGCGACCTGTTGGCCTCATTCACGCTGATCCCGGAGACCGTTTTGCATATCGGGTACGGTTCTGTTCACGAAAAGGTTGATTGGAATGAGGCCTCGGGTGTCGGAACCGGTGGAATGGGAACCTGGTATAATACGAAACAGAGCTTTTTCTTCAAGGCGGGGTACCGGTTCCGTTTTTAAAAACGGAAGGCGACGTTGAGGTGGCAGAGAGTGATCTCATCTTCGTTGTTCAGTTCGTACTTGACACCGGTTTCCAGTTTATTGCCGTTCTTGAAGGTACCGTTGATGGCTCCGGTCTCTTCCATGACATAGAATCTGCCTTCATTGAATATAACCGATGCGTGTTTGCGTGAAATGTATTTCTCTTCATCCTCTTTGGTGAGGTCGACGTCCGGGACAAAGCCGGTGGTGTAGTCGCGACGACCGATGGTCGTCTTGGCTTTGATCAACTGTACAATGCGGTTGGAACGCTGGATGATCAGATAGGCCTTGATGTTTGGATCCAGTTTTTCGGAGGTGATTTCTTCCGGTTTTCCGGCTTGCTGCATCTCTTCCGGCTGTTTCTCGTTTTTTGTTGACGGTTGAGGTTGTGAAGCGCTCAATTTAAGAAGATTTTCGGTGATTCGATTCTGTTTGTCAGCCAGTTTCCTGAGAATTTTGTGGGAGATGTCAGGGCTTTTTTTCATCATTTCCACGAGGTCGATGTAGGGGATGCGGATGATGTCGGCGTCCTCGATGACCTCGATGGTGTACAAGGCTTTTTGATCGTCTTTGAGGCATTCTTCACCGAAGAACTCTCCTTTTCCCAGTACGGTCAGTTCCCGGGAGGGATTTTCCGAACGAACCAGTACCCGTCCCTTGTTGATAATGAAAAAAGCAGCCTGCTCTTCACCGCTTTTGTAGATTATATCGCTGGTCTTGTACGATGTGATGAACTTTTTAAATCCGTCCATGTTATTGTTTCTCAACTGAATGTATTTTATAGAAGCGGCATTCCTTTGTCAATTCATCTTTGGAAATACGTGACAACTGCATCGTCTATTGCTTTTTTCGAGTAAATGCATTAATCTGCCCACACTGGATGATCAAATGGATTCTGCAATCGCAAACGCTTTGAAGAAAACGGTTCCCGAGGGAAACTTCTTTAACGACGATCTTCACCGCTTGAATTACAGCTTCGATGCCACCGGAGAAGCGTACCGCCCCCAGTGGATCGTTCTCCCTGAAAACGATGAACAGGTAGCGGCCGTCATCGCCGTTGCCGCTGAATACGGTCTTCCGATCACACCCCGCGGCGCAGGGGTGGGGTATACGGGGGGAGCTCTTCCAATTCAGGGCGGGATCATCATGGCGTTTACGCGGATGAATCGGATCCTGGATATCGATGTCAGGACGATGACCGCCGTGGTGGAACCGGGGGTTGTGACATACGATCTGGCCCGACGCTGCGAGGAGTCTGGCCTTTTCTATCCGCCGGATCCGGCCAGTTTGAAGACATCGACTATCGGCGGAAATGTAGCCGAGAACGCCGGCGGTCCCCGATGTTTCAAATACGGTGTGACCGGCCGCTACGTACAGCGGCTTCAGGGTTTTTTCATCGATGGCACCCCGTTTTCTTTCGGTTCGCTGTCACTCAAGGATGTAGCCGGTTATGCGGTCAAAGACCTGCTGATCGGATCGGAAGGAACCCTGGCCGTCATTACCCGTATATCTCTACGCCTGCTTCCTCTGCCTCCGGTCCGTCGTTTCTGGCGTATCGATTTCTCCGATCTGGAAGAGGCGGCTGAATTTATCAGATCCATCGTCAATGCAGGAATTTCTCCTTCGGTCCTTGAGTTTTTGGATCGCAGCTCACTCGAGGCCGCCTGTTCGTATCTGGGACAGTCGGTTGAAAAAGGAACCGGCGCTTCACTGCTGGTGGAACTTGACGGTGAGGAACGTGAAGTCGACATTCGAGATCGGCAGCTCGAAAAAATGATGGACAGTCAGACCATCTGTGGTGTTTGGCGTGCCGTGGACGGGGAAGAGATGGAAAAACTGTGGCAGGTCCGCCGGGCTGTTTCTCCTGCGATTTCCAGACTGAAGCCGAAAAAGATCAACGAAGATGTGGCGGTCCCGCCCTGGGAGATCCCCAAAACCGTACAATATTTTCACCACAGGGCCAGGGAGCTCGGAATATTGCTGGTTCTTTTCGGACATTTCGGAGATGGAAACATTCATACCAACCTGATGGTCGATCCGGAAAATGAGGATGAAATGAACAGGG
>CAYMND010000217.1:0-5574 GCA_964391685.1 uncultured Clostridia bacterium
CATCAGCGGCGGTATCATCGGTGATCTGGGTCAGTACCAGTATGGAGCCAGGAACCAGCTGCTGTTCGGTCACCCCGTACTGGACGGTTTCGCGCCCCACCTCTTCTCCCCCCTCATCCATCCTCTCAATATTTTCGTTTATTCCGCTTTCGGCATCACCCTGACCACCCATCGGCTGATTCCCCTCGTTTTCTCCATTCTCATCCTTTTGCTCTTCTGGTTTCTGCTGAGGCGGGCCCTCGATTCAGTAACCGCCTTGGCGGCTACGGCTTTTCTGGCCTTTTCCTACCCGGTGATCGTCTATTCCCATGTGGCCTACCGCGAATACCCGATGACCTTCTTCAGCATGCTCTCCCTGCTGGTTTTCGCCAAAGGAGGGGAGTCAAAACGCATCGGCCCCTTTATCATCAGCGCCTTGTTCTTCATCTTCGCCTTTCTGTCGAAAGGGTCCGGAATATTTCTACTGGCCGTTTTCATCGGTGTCGGAGTGGTCTGGCTGCTGGAGAAAAGGATCGATTGGCGCCAGCTGACCGCCTTCGCCGCCACCCTGGCCGCAGGTTTCATCTTCTGGTGGCTGGCCCTGTACTTACCCAACAAAGAGGTTTTGAAGACCCTGCTGTCCGACAACAGCAACGTCCGGCGCGTGGAAAGCCTGGCCATCCTGCTGCAGAATCTGTGGAACAGCCCGATGATGATCGTACTGCGCAACGATCCCGTCCTTTTCCTGGTGTCCGCCGTCACCCTGTTCTGGCTGATCCGGGAACGATTTTCCAGGTCGAAAGCCCTGCCGCCGATTATCGACATCGCTTTCGCCTGGCTCATGGTCGGTTCCCTTTTCCACGGTATTGTCAGCTACCGCCCCACCCGCTTTTACCTGATGCTCGTTCTGCCGGCGGCTCTGATCGCCGGCTACGGCCTCAGCCGCCTGGTGAACCGAAAAAGGCCGCACCATTCCAAACTCATCGCCCTGCTGCCCACCCTGCCCCTGCTGACCCTGGTCCTTACCGCCATGGGATTCCCCGCCTACCTGTCCATGGTCTCGCAATGGCCACTCCCGAAGCTTGTTCTGCCTTTTGTCATATCGGTAGCCCTCCTGTTCCTGTTTCTCTTCGACGCCAAGCTCTGGCTGCGTTATGGGCTGGTTGCGCTGGTCATCATCACCTCGCTGGCCTGCAACCTCAATGCCTACCGCAATTGGGCCGGCAGAAGGCAATACGAAATACCGGCCATTGTAGAAATCCTGGCCAGGGCAATCCCTCCCGGACGCATCGCCGGTAACTGGGCCGCCCACCTCTCCATCGGCACTTCCCACCGCACCTATTTCGCCTGGCCCGGCTTCTTCAACTGGCAGAACGATTTCCTGGCCCGCAACCAAATCGAATACCTCCTGTTGGCCCGGCACCGAAATTTCGACGAAATCTCCTTCTACAGAGATTTCTTCCGGGAGGAATGGTCCCGTTCCCAGCTGATGGCCGAATTCGATCTGAACAACGCCAAAGTGCAGCTCATCCGGATCCTGCCAAAAAACGATACATCCTCCGGTTTTTCAGAAAATGCGGTTTTTGATTATGAAGCGGAATCACTGTCCCGCACTCAAGGCTGCGTACGGTACAGCGACGATGCCTCGCAGAAAATGGTTGTCACCGTTCCCGAAGCGGAGCGTTTCGACCTCCGCTTACCCGCAGCCCGCCCCATTTCCATCGGCGGCATCGCCGTCCGAGCCCGCGGCCGTTTCAGCCTGCAGATCGTCCGAGACGAGCAGCCTCTGACCCGAGTGCTGATCAGCGCCTCAAAAGATCGTTTGCAGGAAATCCGCCGGAGTTTCGACCCGCCACTCGATCTCGGTGGAAAAAACATCTTTGTCCGCATCGAAAACCTGGACAAGAGAAGCACCATCGTCCTGGACTGCATCCGCCTGACTCCCCCGGAAGAAAACCGGGATTAATCACAACCTGCACTCTCCTTTCCATCGAAAAAAAAAGGGCGGCCCGCAGGCCGCCCTCGTCGGTATCGATCTGTTACCGAATCAGAAGCGGAACAAACCGCCAAAGCTGAGCTGAAGCCCCTTGATCTTGACAGTTTCTTCCACATTGTTCCCTTTCTGGTCACGGGTACCGATTTCGTACCGCCCGTCGAGCAGCAGGGAGAAGGAGGGAGAGATGTTGTACTCGAATCCCAGACCGGCGACCAAACCGGAATCGACTTTTCCCCAGGTTTCGTCCGTATCGTCCTCGGTCACGATCTCGTTTTCATTATAGACAAACTGGAAGGTGCCATCACTCTTCTGGCCGTAGAAAAATCCCAGCAGAATAAAAGGACGGAGGTTTCCGGCCTTGTCGATATGCAGGGGCAGATGATACTTCCCGTAAATGGTCAGATCCAGAAACTTCTTCTCTATTTCCAGGTCATACGTGCTTCCGCCATAGGTCAGCTGAAAGGTCGAGTTCTTGGAGAGGGAAGCCACTTCGGCCCCCACACTGATATCCTTGGTGACGGCGTATTCGAACATACCGGCGAAAACGGCGGTCTGCTTCGACTTCGGTTCAATGGCGTACCCGGTACCGGAAGGCAGATCATAGGTGTAAGAAGAGTTGTGAAGTCCTCCCCGGACACCGACGGCAAAACGAAGCAGCTTCGTCTCACCTTCTGCGGCGGGCTTTTTCTCTTTTTTGACTTTTTCCTTCTTCACTTCCTCTGTCTTGGGTTTTTCTTCGATTTTAGGCTCCTCCTTGGGGAATTCCTGAGCCTTGGCTTCGTGAGCTTTGGCCTGGGCATCCTTGGGCCGCTTCACCAGGCGATTTTTCTGTTCATCCCGGACCATGACCCGGACAGCACCACCATCTTTGACACAGGTGAAGGCTTCCTTGATCTCCGACTTCTTGGCATCGGCAATCTCCGCCACGATGATTTCCTCACCCAGGACGACACCGTCGGCAACCAGGACTTTCGATTCCTCCCGAGCCTGTACGGTAACCGGGCGCAGACGGGAAAACTCACCATCGACGACATAGACACAATCCTTGTCTCCATCCTGGACGACAACCGATTCCGCAACGACCACCGCGTCCTGGTGGTTCTCTTTGACCAGAGTCAAAGAAAAGGCTGTTCCATCAGCGACTACGGTTTCCTCGTCTTCCACGGCCAGAACCATTCCACCGTTTTGGTAGCCTACTTTCACTGCGGCCAGCTGTTTGTCGCCCACAGCCAGCTGGTAGCGGTCATCTGTGAACAGGGCCGCCAGATCTTCGCTCATTTCCAGAACCGCGATTTTCTTTTTGGCGTTCACCACGGTGAGCAGAAGTGCACCGGACTTGATTTCCTGCTGAACGGCCACCTTGAGGTTGGTGACATGACCTGCCACCGAGGCCGAGTACAAAAGTGAATCGAGGGCCTGCTGCTTCAGCTCGGCCAGTTTTTCCTCAACCCGCTTGATGTTTTCCTCCGCCTGCGCTTCGGCTCTCGGGCTGCGCTCCTTCCAGTTGCGGCGCGCTTTCAGCCGTCTGTTCCACAAGTCGAGCTCCTTTTCAAAAGCGGCAATTTCACCTTTCATGCCTTCGTTCAGCTCGACCATCAGGAAATCCTGCGAGACCAGGTCTCCCTCGCCGACCATCAGGCCGGTTACGATTCCGTCGACCTTGGAGAACACCTCGACAGCCTCGGAGTGCAAGGCCCCCTTGAAGGTCACGTGCTCCACAAAACTCTGTCCAACCAGCTTCTCCGTAAGGACCGGAACTTTCTTGGGACATTTGACGGGGTTTTCCTGAGCGGCCAAGCTGAAGACCAGCATCAACGACAACAGTATCAGTCCAATTTTCCTCATTGATTTCTCCTCATGTTTATTTCTTTTCGTCACAATCCGGAAATATCTTCTGTCAATAACAGCGCCTCATATTAAAAAACAAAAAAGCGATCATTATCAACCGAAAACGGATTATACCATGCCCAAAAAAAAAAAAAAACACGCATCCCCTTCAATGGTTCATCATGGCCAGAGCCGCGGCAATCTGATCCCGGACAGAAGGCCTTCGAGGCAACAATTCATCGAGCCAGCTTTCCTGTCGGGGAGTCGAACCCCCTGCAGACCGAGGAGATTGTCCCGGGTCACCGGTGACTTATCCCCCAGCATCAATTCCAGCATTCGCACCGGCAGCCAGAGCAGCCAATATGGACATGGCAGGCCGACATAGCAAATCCTCATTTCCTCGGCTGTGAGAGACAGCATCTTTTTCATGGTCAGTTCTCCCGGTTCGTACAGGCTCTTGACCTGACCGCCGAGCGTGGAGAACTCCCGGAAGGCCCGATCCACCGCAACGGACAGATACGTCACCAGCAGCGGATAAACGGGATTTCGCCCACCTTTCAGCAGAGGGAAACCATGAAAACGCCGCAGAAGTCCGCTGATGGTCGCAAATACTCCGCCGTCCCCCAGCACCAGCCCCAGACGGAGGGATACAGCACCGAGGTCGCTGAACATCCGTTCCAAGGCCAACTTGCTGCGTCCGTACGCCGAGGAAACCGATCCGGCGGAAATGGAACTGATGAACACCTGCCGCAAACCGTCGAATTGCCGGCATTCCGCAGCCCATGCGGTCGTTCCCCGGAGGTTTTCTTCTCCATCGGGATCGTGCCGTTTCAACGCACAATGAACGATCCCTTCGGGACCCATTTTTTCCAGAATCCAAAGCAGGGAATCCCCGAAACGGGGTACGGTCAAACCCTTTTCCCGGCAGTAATCGCTCAGACCGATGGCTTCGTGCCCCATGGCCGAAAGATCCTTCCTCAGATGCCGCCCGATAAAACCTCCGTCCCCGGTGATCAGAATCTTCATGGTCACCCCCCCCGTTGTCCCAGAAGGTCCCCAATACGCATGGCGTTGGCCATCATCATGAAACTGGAGTTCTTGGCCGGCAGACGGGAAAACAGGCTGCCGTCGACGACGTACACCCTCTTTTCTTCACCCAGACGCCCCGACAGATCACACTCATACTCGCCTCTGGGCTCTGCCCGCATGGGAAGGGGCCCGGCATAGTGCACTGCGTAGCCATTTCGTGCCGACTGTACCAGCGGAGAAAGCGACACAACGCCCAGGCGGAGAAGAGCCGAGAGCACTTTCCGGATGGCTTTTCCGGGATAAGGATAGGTCTTCCCCTTCAACATCAACCTGTCTTCGGACAGGGCTACGCTTCCGGCCTGACTGGAATCGATGGGGAAATAGAGGAACAGCACCATTGCCGCAGGTGAAAGGTAACGTGCCAGGGTCAGGTTGGCCCGTACGCTCAGCGGAAACATTTCCATCAACGCACCCCGGGGAGGCGACGTCAATTCGATGGCGCTGCCCTGAAGCAACAGCCCCATACTCTTGAAATCGAAGACGAGATTCAGCTGCGTCATGGCGAAACAGTCCGTTTCCAGTGCAGTTCCGATATAACCCGGGAACACCATGGGCACCTGAAAGAGGGGGTTGTCAAAGAGAGGCAGCCGGGTACGCTGATCGTTGCGGCTTTTCAAGACAATCCTGGCCGTGTTGATCGCTCCGGCTGCCAGAACGAGGGTTTTGGTGAAGATGGTGCGACG
>CAYMND010000218.1:0-5553 GCA_964391685.1 uncultured Clostridia bacterium
TTATTTGGCGCAACTTCAAAAAATATGTGCTTGATGTCCGGGAATTTCTGCCGGATATCCATTTCCATTCCAGTGATCAGCGTACTCAGTTCACTTGAACTCAGATGCTCATTGAATCTGGCTTTTACTGCCAGCAATATCGATTCGCTGTCCAGCTGAAGAGTCTGCAGCGACGTCACTTCGTCAATCCACTCCTCATCTCGAAGCATTGAATATATTCGTTTGTTAACGATTATTTCGGCGCTGTCGCCGATCAGCAGATTCTGCATCTTCATTCCGATCGCCATAACGGCAGTCATCATGACCAGGCCGATGACGACGGCAGCAGTACCTTCGGCGCTCTTCCAGGAGCTTGCATGTTTTATTATAAGAGAAACTCCACTGAATATCATGGTCACCAGCAGGGCCGTCATCTGAAAGAGCAAAGCAATCAGGTCCACCCATTTGCTTTTCCTGATAAACGACAGCATTTTGAGAGCTCCGCGCAGACGTGTACAGAAATGATAAACCCTGAAAGTCACCAGAAATACCGGTATGAAAGTGGTATAGAACAGTACTGGAATCCATGCAGGCATTTCCTGAATCGGAAGAGGAAGCCGAATTGTCTGAATGCCGATCATCACAGTGTAGAGAGCACCGCACGAAAAAAGGACCACAGTTGCGATATAGGAAAAGAAATAGAGTCTGCCGGTATAACCGAACGGATTCTCTCTGGATCTGGGTACCTGCCGGTTTCCGATACCGAAATACAGAAGGCCCTGGCTGAAAGCGACGATCCATGAAAAGATCAAATCACTGAACAGTGATGCGGAATTCAGAAAAAAGAGCGACACTGTTTTTAGAACTGATGTGGAGAAGACGACAATGAATGCCAACATGAGAAGCTTTTTAAACTGTTGTTTCAAACCCATTTTGCTAAGATAGTAATTCAGCTTTTTTAACCTGTCAAATACAATTTTTCATAATTTTCAGCGCTGTCCGTCTCGAGACTCCGGATACATAGCCGAAAATGTGGAAAGAGTAACCAGTTAAAGTGTCGAATCATTCTGTTGTATAATGACATCATGGGATCAGAAAAAAAAAGAGTATTCACCTGGGGGCGGCTTTTCAAGGGAATCATGGTCTTTATACTGGCTTGGACAATCTGGACGGTTTGGCCGGCTTTGACATACAGAAAAATTGAACCGAAACATGGAGTCGTTCAAAAAGGTTTATTTCTCAAAGGGGGCTACCATATGCATACACGGTACTCCGACGGCATGGGCACGGTTGCCGATCTGGCACGGGAAGCCGGAATGGCGGATCTCGACTGGATCATTCTCACCGATCACGGCGGCCCGAACCGCGGATCCGAAAACACCGGCGGCTGGTATGAGGATGTGTTGATTGTCGGAGCATCCGAATTGTCTTCCGATGCGGGACATCTGGTGGTCATCGGTTCCGATACCGGATACAAACTTCCTCTTGAACCGCAGCTGGCCATTGACGAACTGAATTACCGCAACGGAATGACCTTCATCGCCCATCCGTATGATGATAAAATCCCCTGGACTGACTGGACGGTTGAACGATTTTCCGGCATCGAGATATTCAGTCTGTACGAAAGTGTGAAAAATGCCTCCTGGAACAGACTCCTGCAGTTTCCCCTGCAATACCTGATCAACAAAAATTACGCAATTCTGAGAGCATTGACATATCCCGAGATGTCCCTGGGACAATGGAAACGCCTGAACCGTGAACGGAAAAGCGCCATTCTGGGTATTTACGCTCTGGATGCTCATGGTCGAATTCCCCTCACTAAAAAAACATCCTTGCCCTTTCCGAGTTACGAATCAATGTTTTCCACACTTACCGTCTATATCCCGGCCCCGAGTGAAAATTTCTACTCCATGAGTCCAGCGGCAGCGACTCAATACATTCTGACCCATCTGAAAAAAGCCGACTACTTCAATGTCATCGAATCCATGGCCAGTGCCGATGGTATATCCATGAAATATGAACAGCAAGACAGCTCCTCCTGGAGATTTTCACTGGTTCATCCCTTTGAAAAGCTGTTGTGTAAGATATTCAGAAACGGTGAACTGTTTCACGAAAGTATCGCAGCAAATGAAATGCACCGGGAACTGACTGCCACAGGACGCTATCACGCGGAACTCTACTTACCGGATCACCCATTCGCCGCACTGCCTTGGCTCATCGGCAACCCGGTGGACATTCCCGCCGCTGCATCTGCAGAAATCGTTCCTTCCGAAGATGAATCTTCCGTTCCGGCTTTCTTTACGACCGTACCGCCCCTGGCGTACACGTTGGAGAAAAACGACGAGTCCTATGGGGAGCTTCTGATCGATGAATCCGCCGATACCCTAGTCCCCTTCACAGTCATGCGATATTCCCTTCGGATCCCCATACAGGGAAATGACAGCTGGTGTTCTTCCGCGGTCCGTGATCCCGAAAACCTCGAGAAATTCGTACGGAACGGAGACGGTATATACGCCGAGATTTCAGGCAACCGGCGCAGTACCGTCTGGCTGGAAATCAGAACTTCGGACGTTGAAACAGGCGGGGAAAACTGGTTCCGGCATTCGATTGTTCTGGATCGCGAGAAGAAATGCATAACCATCCCCTATTCCCGCATGACCCGGATCTACGGTTCCGCAGACAAAATTGCACCAGAAACGATATGCGCGTTGTTCCTTTCCGTCAACGGAAGTACCGATTACATCCCCTGTGAAGGCGAAATTATAATCCATCAGCTCGGTTCCTACCTGGAAAAGGAAACGAAGGATCAATCCTGAGCTGATTTTTCCTTCCGGCGCCAGTATTCGAGAAGGTCTTCCAGAGTTCTTTCCAGTGTGTATCCTGCGTGGAGAGCGTATTTCCGGCTCAGTCGTTCCGTACTTCCGATCATGATCGGATTGTCCACGGGGCGAAATCGTTCGGCGGCGGTTTGGATTTCGATCTTTTGTGAACTCCGGGAAAGCAGAAGATCGAGAATCTCTCGAACGGACACGGCTTTCCCGCTGCAAAGATTGATTGTGTCCGGCTGGTTACCGCCGGTCAAGCTCAATTCAACGAGAAAGCGGGCGACGTCCCGGACGTCCGAAAAATCCCGTACGGCGGACAAATTGCCGACTTCGATGATCGGCTCCGCTAGACCGAGCTCTATACGAGCGATCTGCCGGGCGAAATCGGAGGCCACAAATTTCGGAGACTGCCCCGGACCCGTGAAATTGAAGGCTCTGACAATCATGAATCTGAGCTGGTGATGATGCGAGAAAAGATCCACCAGTTTTTCCATTGCCCATTTGGAAAGGGCGTAAGGAGATCGGCAGCTGATCGGGCTTTCTTCGTTCAACGCTTCGGACTGATGTCGATACAGTTCGGCGGAACTCATCAGCACTACGGTACAGGGCGATGCCGCAGCGGCCACCGATTCAATGAGGTTGGAACTCCCCGTCAGGTTGATTTCGTAGGTCAGGGCCGGGTGCTGCCAGGAAAAGCCGACGTTGGTGACTGCAGCCAGATGATAGATGATGTCCGGCCTGATTTCGGCCATGTAATGATGCAGGCGGCTGTTGTCGCGGATATCGAGCTTGCGGAAGTCGGTGATTGTCTCCAGGACATCGGGTTCGGGTATCAGGTCGCTGATACCGAATATTTCAGTTCCTTCGTTCCGCAAGATTCGAACGAGATGGGACGCCAGAAAACCGGACGCCCCGGTCACCAGCGCACGCTTTTTTTTACAACCCGCCATGGTTGCCTTTAATGGACAGCAGGTCCTGCAGCATGCTCAGATGCCCCAGCCTGACACCGAATTGGAATTGAAAGTCATTGACCCATGCACCGTCCGACCAGACCAGCCTCTGCTGAACGCCCAGCCCCACCGACCAGCACTGCAATTTGAGATCCAGCATCAACCCGGCTGAAAGAAGACTCTGAGTGATATTGTAATTCAGGTTACCTTTGAGACTGATCGGAAAACGATCCGGGTTGTACCGTATGGAAGAGCCAAGACTGCTTTGGGTAAATGGATTATTCGGGTTGTACGGGTTTTTATAGGCGGAATAATAGACCGACCAGTCTGCGGCTTGATCGTCTTTACCCAACTGCATGGAAATCATGGCATTCTGAAAAAATTTCGTATAGGTATTGTACGAAAAGGAGGCGTTCATTGACAGCCAATTGGAGGGGGAAAAGCGAAGCTGGTTTTTTACAGGCCCCCATGGAACGTATTCTCCGTTGATCTTGCGTCCGTGGTTCGCCTCTTCCGGATCCAGGTAATAATCGACACCCAGAGTCCAGCTCAGAAGCTCCTGCCTTCGGGCGCTGTTTTCCTTGCCGGCCTTTTTTACCCGGATGAAATTGTGCAGAGCGAATGACACAAAGGAATACGGTGAATAATCCACGTTATCCACATGCACCACCTGTGCTTTCATTTCCTCGTCAAAGGTGCTGCTGTAGGAAAAACTGATTTCCGGGAAAAAAAGATGCTGCAGCATGCCTTTACCATTTCTGAAGATCTTTTCGAATTTGAGTCCCTGCAGATTCAAAGAGATGCTGTGCGCTTCCAGATGAATCGAATCATCCACAATATCTTTTGTTATCGGATCTTTACGATTACTATAGAACTGGAACTGACTGGCCAGATCCAAGTTGAGATTCAACCAGGGCAGATCAAAAACGGGTAAAGTGTATTTCGGTTTGATGATCAAGCGTTCTGTAGCCACTTCCCAGTCATACAGATCATCGGTTGGATAGACGCTTTCACCGCTGCGGGCCACATGCTCGGCGCTGAGACTGATGTTGATATACCCCGGGATTACAGGCAGCTTCTGCTGTGACAGATTCAGATTGATTGAGGGCAGATATTCGGTGATGTTCGATTTTTTCTGGTTTGTATAATAGGTCTCGTTGCTGGAGGCACTGATCGTCAAAGAGAGATTCTTCAGCAGTCTGGTTTCGCTTCTGACCCGCGTGTAGTAGTTGGAAATGTGAGCCATATAAAAAAGATCGCTGAACAGCTGCTTGAGCATGGGATTGCTTTCGCGGCTGACGTTCACTGTCAGCCGGGTGTTCAGGAAAGGCAGGTTCTGGCTGTGTACTGCCTTCAACTGATAGTCCCAGACCCGATCCTGGAGTCGGAATTCGGATTCATTCCGCTGCAGGAAGTGATAGTAGCTTACCTCCCCTTTCACCCCGCCGCGAAATATGTATCTCAGGTCTGCTCCAAGGCCGATGCCGACTTTTCCATACCAGTCGGTCTTGAATGTCAGATCGACATTGGATGCAATATCCCAGAAGAAGGCACCGCGGACGAACAACCCCTTCTGCCTGGAGTTACCGAACTCGGGGAATAGAAATCCTGTGCAGCGACCATCCTTCTGAATCGGGTAACGCAGGTACGGGAGGTAGAAAACCGGCAGCCCCCCGAACAGATTGATCCGGAACACCACGTCGTTCATTTCGATGTAGCGGTCTTTCTTTATTTTTCCCTTATTGGATTTGACACTCCAGTCCGGATTGAGTTGGCCGCATGAACTGAACGTCAGTCGG
>CAYMND010000219.1:0-5523 GCA_964391685.1 uncultured Clostridia bacterium
GGTGGATTTCCCCTGCATGCGCCCAGCAGGTCGGAGAATCGATTTCCGCCAGTCGGCCTTCGATGAACGAAGGGTGTACCGCAGGGCGATATTCGCCCTTGAAACCGAGTTCGAAGAGCAGCGAGTCCAGGGCGGACCGGGCTTCGGCGTAACCGATATCCGGTCCGATCAGCATGGCTCCGATATGACGGGATTCGTTGACTCCGGTTTCAGTGTCAGAATCCAGGATCACTATATTGCCGATTTCGAACAGCCGCATCGGCATGGGGCGCCGCTTGTTCTTGCTGAGGGTTTCGAGAAGTCCAGTCATCAGGTGGGTCCTGAGCACCTTCTGTTCTATGGTTTTGGGGTTGGCCACTACCACGTGACGGTTATTCGGCTCAATGAGCATCTTTTCGAAGTGACGTTCCAGCGACTGCAGGTTGAGTGACATGACTTCGGTGTATCCGAGACCGGTCATGACGGTTCGGGCCCGGTTGCTGATCAATTCTTCCGGGCGTTCCTGTCCCACGGTCATACTGGGAATCAAGCGGGGCTCTATCCGCTCGTAACCGTAGCCGATGGCCAGATCTTCGAAGATATCGACTTCGTGACGGACATCCATGCGGTAGGTCGGGTAGCTCACCCGGTACCGGTCATCGTCTGTCGGTTCCACAGAGAAACGCATCTTGTTCAGGGTGGTCTTGAACTCTTCCCGATCGAACGGCAGTCCCAGCCATTTTCGGGCGCCGCTGAAACTGACATCGATGCTTTTGGGACTCATGTCCGGAGTGATTCGTTTTTCATCGCCTTCGATGAGGGTGACTTCCTCGATCTTCCCGCCCAGAACCGACAGGGCGGCGATCAGGGTGCTGAGGGAGTGGGTGACCGCCGTCCGGGTCAGGCCGGTGACGTCGATGAACAGCCGGCTTGTGCCGAGTTTGCAGCGTGTCAGGTCACTGTTGATGATGGGAGGCATGGAAAGAACCCGATTTTCATTGTCAATGAGCAGTGGATATCGTTTCAATGAATCGAGCAGGTGTGCGTAGGCGACTCCTTTGGGATGACTCTCCAGTATCTGCCGGGGAGTCATGGACCGGTCGGGCATACCCAGGGGGATGAAGGAAAAATGATCCGGATCCACGGTGGTGTAGCGTACCGGGAAGCTAATGGTGTCCAGGTCGTACACTCCGATGGAAGCCAGTTTTCGGTCCCGGCCGATTCCCCAGTGGAGATTTTCCTGCAGTTTCATGATCTCCTTGAGTGTGGTTTGATCGAGGGGAGGAAGGGTGACGACGGCACAAACGATATGGGGACGATAGGAATTCTGTTTTTTTACATCCGGATCAATTTCCACCTGCCATGTGCCGGGCCGGGTGGAAAAATCGGGCAGTCCCGATTCGATGCCCAAATGACCTTTGAGGGCTCTGGCCATACCGCCGGCATCGAAAAGGTCAGGCCGATCGGCCAACAGATCCATGCGAATGACTGTGTCGCTGCGCAGGCGTTCGAAGGGAGCTTCCTGTTCATGACCACAGAAATCACAGCGTTTCGGTGCTTCTTCCCGGTCCAGTTTTTCGTTGGGTGTTTTGCAGACAGGGCATTCGTATTGAGCCAACTCGGCGGTGTCTTCAACGTCGCAGCCCAGCTGCTCCAGCTCATTGACCAGCTCGTCGATCTTGAATTCCCGACCGATCAGCTGGTTCAATCGATCGACGGCAATAGCGACTATCGGCATAGGGGGACCTCCATTATCTTGTCCAGGTCGCTCCAGTAGAGTTCTCGGATATCACTGATCCCGTAACGGATCATGGCCAGGCGGTCGAGACCGAGTCCCCAGGCCAGTACCGGCACATTGCATCCGAACGGTCGGGTCACTTCAGGACGAAATACGCCGGCACCGCCCATTTCCATCCATTTGTTGCGGGATTCCATGAAGGCGTTGATGTCCACGCTGGGTTCTGTGTAAGGGAAGAAGGAGGGTTTGAACCGTATTCTGGGGAACCCCATTTTCTGATAGAATTTTTGCAGGGTTCCCAGCAATGTGCTCAGGTTGGCACCTTCGTCGATGATCATGCCATCTACCTGGAAAAATTCGGGCAGGTGCTTGTAACTGATGGTTTCGTTGCGAAAGACCTTGCCAACGCAGAACACTTTACGGGGTGAGGTGGGATCTGCGGCAAGGGCACGAATGGAAGAGGCTGTGCAATGGGTGCGCAAGACAATTTGCCTTGACTTTTCCTCGCTCCATTGGTATCCCCATCCGGTCGATCCGGTGTCTCCGCCGTTTTCATGCGTATTCTTGATTCGCCGGACAGTATCCGGATCCGGCAGCTTCGCCCGGTCCGGCTGTTCGAGATAGAATGTGTCCTGCATATCCCGGGCGGGATGATCCTGGGGCTGGAAGAGGGCGTCGAAATCCCAGAAGGCCGATTCCACCATGGGAGAGACCACTTCGGTGAATCCCATCTCCAGAAATGCCTGGCGAGTCTCGGCAATGATTTTCTGTACCAGATGCGGTTTGGCCGGGTAAATGCGCTCGGCGGGCAGGGTGACATCGTACCGTCTTAGGCTGAGGTTACGCCACTCTCCGCTGCTGATCTCTTCACTGCTCAACGTGTTTCTTTCGCGGATCACCTCGATGTCGCTTTCCATGGCGGCGCTGCCGGCAGGGTTGAAGGATGCCCGACGAATGGTTCTCGATTTGATCCTGAGTAGATTTCCCCTCTTTTCCAGCAAATTTTGCAGTTTTTCAAAATGGAAACCGAGATCGGGAAGCTGATCGACATAAAGAATCCGCTCTTTTTTCAGCAGAGACAGAAGGTTTTCGTCTTCTGCCTGGGTATCGATATGGGCTCTCCCCGCATCGGTTATCTTCAGCTCGGATCCCTCTTTTTCCAGCCATCGGCGATGAGATCCCCATTTGACCACCTCGTTGACGGCAAATCCCTGTTCTCTGGCTTTATGGGATAATTCAGCCATGCTGATGCTGCCGCAATTCCTCATCAGAAGAATGGCCTGGCGTTCCGGCAATCCTTTTTCAATCGCCTGGTCGAGGCCTTCAGCGGCCGAGAGCTCCTGGCGGTTTTCTTCAATGACGGAAATCCAACCCTGTTCCTCGGCGAAACGGAAGGTGGATGCGATTTGGGACTGGTCGATTCCCGTCCTGTCCTGAATGGACTGGATGCTGACCGGTTCTCCGGACTTCAGGATCTCTTTCAGAATGATCCACTGGTTTTCACTGATCTTGTGCTTCATTTCGAAATTCCTCGTTGCTTGGGTGAAGAAAGAACGATCGTTCAGATTATAGTGCAAACGGAGTGTTACTTCAAGTTTCAAGCCTCTTTTCGGAGCTTCACTTGATTTCCAGCGAGGATTGGTTTAATTATATCTTATGCCGAAAGCATTGAGTGAATGTACTGTTCCACTGGTGCTCAAGAAAATTGGCAAAGACAGGTTGACAGGCTGCTTGTCCGTTACAGTTGATGGGGGAGGCAGGCAGCTTTTTTTCGAGGAAGGAGTCCTGTGCTTTGCCCGCACGAACGATCCGGATTTTCGTCTCGGTGCACTGCTGGTGGCAACAGGATCCATTTCTCCAGTGGATCTCGGACTCTTTGATCCCGTTCTCAGAATGAAAGGGGATAAAAAGGTCGGTGAGGTACTGACAGATCTCGGGCTCATCAGTACTCCGATTCTTCATCAGGCACTGATCACCCAGATGGTCCGCATTGTTGCCGACCTCTTCCCTCGAAAAGAGGGAACTTGGGTGTTTAACGCCATGAAGACTGTACCGAAAAACAATCTTGGACTGAATCTGGACATGGCCATTCTGATGCGGGAAGGAGTGAGGGCCATTCATGATTTCTCCTTCTACAAGAAGGCTTTCGCCGACATGTCTCCCAAACCCAGTGACCAAGTGGAATCGAGCGCGGTGGAATTGACTGCGGTACAGCGGAAATTCATCAGCAAAGTCGGGCGCTTCTACCCGACACAGAACAGCAGAATGCCGCTGTGCCTGAATATGAGCGAAGAACTCTACTGGCGTGCCATACTATTGTTTTTCCTGCTGGGTCGTATCGAGTTTGTCGACAGGAGTCTGGTGGAGGTCGAATCCAACCTCGAGGATACAGTCATCATCCGGATGGAAGAAGTCGAAAAACAGGTTCAGGAGGGAGGCGTGATTCCGGAGCTTTCGGTTCCGGCTGAGGCTGTTGAAGAGAAAGATATGCAACCTGCTTCACGAGAAATCGTGGTCATTGAAGAGGAACAACATAAACCTGAATTGTCTGTACAGGCAATGCAGCAGATGGATCCGGAAACCTGTTACGAAAAGGCGGAAATTGAATTTGCCAACCGGAATTTTCTGAAGGTCCTGTCACTGCTGGAGATGGCGATCCGTAAAGGCCAGGCCAGACCGAAGTATTTCCAACTTCTGGGCAGAACCCAGATGCAGTTTCCCAATCTTCGGCGCGATGCTGAAGATAGTTTCCTGAAGCAGGCAGAGTTGGAACCCTGGAATGCAGATCCCTATTACTATCTTGGTGAGCTGTATCAGCTTGAAGGGCTCAACCTGAAGGCGGAGAAACAGTTTCAGAAGGCTCTCGAACTCAATATGGACCATACCAAGGCCGGTATCAGAATGAGCCAGATCAATCCCGTATTGTTCCGGGCAACAGCCGCACAGAGGAAAAAGAAAAAATGAAAAGAAGTGCTGTTTTACTGGTTGTTTCGATTGCCTGCACGTCGATGACGATCAAAGCCATGAAAACTTCGGTTCTCTTTCCCGGTGCCGACGGGATCATGATCCGAGCGGATTACCATACCATCAGCCCGTATCAGGAGAATCGACCGTTGATCATCCTGTTCCACCAGGCCGGGTGGAGCCGGGGCGAATATCTGGAAACGGCACCGAAGCTGAATGAAATGGGCTATCACTGCCTGGCGGTGGATCTGCGTTCGGGAAATGCAGTGAACGGTGTGATCAACGAGACAGCGGCGGAAGCTCGGAAAGCGGGAAAAAATACCAATTACACGGACGCATGGGGCGACCTGGAAGCGGCAGTGGCCTATGCCGTTAAAGAGCTGAAGTCGGAAAATCTGATTCTTCTGGGCAGTTCATATTCCGCTTCGTTGGTTCTCCGTTTCGCCGGATTGAATCCCGATGGCGTCAGGGCGGTGATTGCCTTTTCTCCCGGTGAATACTTCTCCCGTGAGGGGAAGGAGCGGAACTGGATCCGTTCTGCGGCCAAGGATATCAGAATCCCGGTATGGTTCACTTCAGCCGGAGACGAACACCATCTGTGGAAAGAGATCTATGAAGCTGTTCCGGCTGTTTCGAAATCGTTTTTTCTTCCGAAAGGAAACGGTCAGCACGGATCGAGGGCTTTATGGAGCAAATATCCCGACAGTACGGATTATTGGGAAGCTTTGCGCCGTTTTCTGGGTGATTTGAAGAAATAGATGCCCGGAGGCTACGGCCAACGGGATTTTTATGGAGGGAAGACATGGGCGAAGAGCTTCAAAAGGTTGATCGGTACCGTCTTT
>CAYMND010000220.1:0-5520 GCA_964391685.1 uncultured Clostridia bacterium
CTCAGGTTGGCCAAGTGGCTGGATCTCGAGAAGAACATGGATAAGTTCCTTTTTGATTTCTCCGTCAGCCAGCAGGCCATGGAGTTGGAGCTTCTGGGACTGGAAGCTCTTGAAGGTGCCGAAACCTTCGCTTTTCACGGTCGGATCAATACGGCCGATCAGGCTGAACCGGCAACAGTCGAACAGGTGATCCGGGCTGAGCAGGAGGGGAACAAACAGACATTGCTGTGGGAACACGAGAAGAACGGGCTGGTTCACCGATTCAGGATCGATGGCATCCGGAGAAGTGACAAAGAATCCGCACTCGATATCGTTTATGACGGCAAACCGATTGGAGCCGACTCCCGCGGGCGGGAGGTTTTTCGAATTCCGGCAAAGAATCAGTTCGGAGTGATTTCGATTCATGCGGTACCCGGTGCAGAATATGCGGTACGGATTCTTTTCAGCGAATCGCTGGCTCCCGATCAGGACCTCAAATCGCTGATCACCATACCGGGGAAGAATATCCGTTTGCAGATGAGTGGTGCTCAGGTGATGGCCTATTTCGCTCCCGATTCACCGGGAGAGGGGGTGACGATCGAGATTGATGCCGCTCTGCGCGGAGGAAGCGGACTGACATTGAAAAAGAAGCGCATCGAAAAAGTCTCGTTCACCCAGATACCGCCTCAGGTCCGGTTTGTCGGCAAGGGGGTGATTCTGCCGAAAAACGATCGATTGACTGTGCCTTTCGAAGCGGTCAATCTGCATTCCGTCCAGATCACCGCTTTCGAGATTTATTCGGAGAATCTGGCCCAGTTCTTACAGAACAACGATTTTTCCGGTGAAGAGGAACTGTACAGAGTCGGGCGACACCTGTGGCGCAAGACAATCAAACTTGAAGACGATCAGAAGGATCTTTCCCGCTGGAACCGATTCCATCTCGATGTCACTGATCTGCTGGAAGAGCATAAGGGCAGCATGATCCGGCTGGCGATCTCTTTCAATCGTGGAAATTCGGCTTATCCCTGCAGTGGAGAAACTGGAGAGATCCGGGTTGAACCACCAATACAGGACAGTGATCAGAACGACAATCCGGAAAATTCGAACTGGGATTACTGGAACGATTACTACCAGTACAATTCGGGTGAAGAACTCAGCTGGCGCAACCGTGACAATCCCTGCAGCGAAAGTTATTATAGTTTCCGTTTCAACCGCGAACGGGTCTGGGTGGCCCGTAATTTCTTCTCATCCGATCTGGGACTACTGGCCAAGAGGGGAGAAGACGGTCGGATGCTTGTTGCTGTCAACCGCATCAGCAGCGGGGTGCCTGTAAGCGGAGCCAAAATTCGGATATACGATTTTCAGAATCGGGTACTGGCGGAAGGCGACAGCTCCCGTGAAGGGCTCTTAACCTTGCCCACAGAACGGATTCCCTATCTGGTCGTTTGTGAACAGGGCCGGGAAAAAGGGTATCTCAAGGTAAACGGAGACACGGCACTGCCGACGAGTCATTTCGATGTCGGCGGCCAGGACGCCAACCGTGGAGTAAAGGGTATTCTCTATGGTGAGCGGGGTGTCTGGCGCCCCGGAGACGATCTGCACGTGATGCTGGCAGTCTGGGATCGGGACGGGAAGTTGCCACAGGATCACCCGGTCGAGTTGGAGTGGTTCGATCCTCGCGGGCGGATGGTTCGAAAATATCGTCCGGTTTCTTCGCTGAACGGATTCCATCGTTTCACTCTATCTACAGCTGAAGATGCCCCCACTGGAAACTGGACGGCCAAGGCCAGGCTGGGAGGCCATCTGTTTCAGAAAAGTTTCAAGATCGAAACCGTCGTTCCCAACCGCCTCAAGATTGAATTCAAGACAGATCAGAAAAGCGTTTCGAGTCATCGCCCCATGCTGACCGGGGATCTGAGCAGCCAGTGGCTTCACGGGGCTCCGGCTTCTGGCCTGAAGTATGCTGTCACCAGTCAGTATTCGGTTATCCCGACTGTTTTCAAGACATTTGGGGATTATGTTTTCGATGATACCACGAGGATGTTTTCAGCCAGCCGTAAACAGCTCGATGAAGGATCTCTCGACGAATCCGGCCGGGCCAGGGTGAACCTGGACCTTTCGGTTGGTGGGGAAAGCCCGGGGCGGCTGTCGGTCCAGCTGGAGACTCAGGTGTTTGAAAAAGGGGGACAGTACAGTATCGACCGTTTCCCGGTCATTTACGATCCCTATGACAGCTACGTGGGCATCCGGACTCCGAAAGGAGATGTGGCCAGGGGAATGCTGCTCACGGATACCGAACAGAAAGTGGATGTCGTTACTCTCGATACCGAAGGAAAAGCGGTGGATCGAGACGGCATTGAGATGAGTATTTACAAAATACATTGGCGCTGGTGGTGGGAAAAGGAGGCCGATTCTCTGGCCCAATATGCGGCTGACCGGAATCTGACGCCGTTGCAGAAGGGAGTGATATCCACGAAAAAAGGACAGGGCAGTTGGATATTCCAAATCAAATATCCCGACTGGGGGCGGTATCTGATCCGGGCTTACGATCCCGAAAGCGGTCATTGCAGCAGCAAGATTGTGTACATCGACTGGCCCGGTTGGGCCGGAAAGGCCAGGGAGGAGTCCGGTGCCGGAGCCACCCGGTTGGAGATCTCATTGGACAAAGACAGGTACCAGGTCGGTGAAACCGCCAGTCTGAGCTTGCCCAAGAGTATTCAGGGACGGGCTCTGTTGACCGTGGAAAACAGCCGCGGTGTAGCGGAAGCCCGTTGGCTGGAAATCGAGGGAGAGCGGAGTATTCATGAAATACCGGTAACCGCCGAGATGGCACCGAACGTATATGTCAGTGTAACCTTGCTGATGCCTCACAAGGGCAAGCAGAGCGACACTCCCATCCGTCTCTACGGCATCGTGCCTTTGCAGGTCAGTGATCCGAAGACGGTACTCAAACCGGAGATCTCCTGTATGGATGTTTTCGCTCCCAAATCGGATGCTGAAATCACAGTCAGGGAAGAAAAAGGAAAACTCATGACCTACACGCTGGCCCTGGTGGACGAGGGGCTGCTGGGGCTCACCCGGTACAAGACACCCGTACTGCACGATTTTTTCTATTCCAAGGAGGCTCTCTCCGTCAGGAGCTGGGATCTGTACGACTGGGTGATCGGAGCGTACGGAGCCGAACTGGAAAGGATATTGGGAATCGGCGGCGATGAACAGGGCGTCGATCAGGAAAAAGCCAAACAAAAGCGCTTTCCTCCGGTGGTGGAATTTCTCGGACCTTTTGAACTGAAAGCAAAAGAGAAGAAAAGTCACAAAATCCGGCTCGGAAGTTACGTAGGCGCGTTGAGGGTGATGGTTGTCGCCGGTGACCGGGGCGCTTACGGAATGGCCGAGAAAAGTGTTCCGGTGAAAAGCGATCTGATGATCGCTCCGACTTTGCCCCGAGTGGTCAGACCGACCGAGGCACTGACTCTGCCCGTGGACATATTTTCCCAGAAAGAAGGGAACCATATCGTCAGACTGGACGCTTCGGCTACCGGTTCGGCCAGGATTTCAGGACTGACTTCCCGGGAACTCGATTTCGGCGGTCCGGGAGAGAAAACCACGGACTTCGAGGTGGAGGTGCTTGATACAACGGGAAGCTCCACGGTGACCATTAAAGCTCAGAACGGCCGGGATCATGCGGAGGAAGTCGTTCACCTGCCGGTACTGGCAGCCAATACGCCGGCCCGGGAGCGGTTTCGTGCGACAGTGGAAGGGAAGGGCAGCTGGAAGACCCGAATCAAGCCCATGGGAGTGCCGGGTAGCGGAAAGCTTTTCCTGGAAATCTCCGCCTTGCCGCCGATCAATCTGTCGGATCGCCTGAACAGTCTTATCGCCTATCCACACGGATGTCTGGAACAGACCGTGTCCAAGCTGTTTCCGCAATTGTACCTGGATCGGCTGGTGAAGCTCAGTGACGATGAAAAAATGGCGATTTCCGACAATATGCAGAAGGGGCTGGAAAAGATCAGTGGTTTTCTTTCGGCATCCGGTGGTTTTTCCTACTGGCCGGGCAGTGATCAGATTCATTCCTGGACCAGCTCCTATGCGGGGCATTTTCTGCTGGAGGCGAAAAACATGGGCTACGCTGTCCCCCAGAGTCTGCTCGATCCCATGATCGGCTATCAGAAACTGGCAGCCAACCGCTGGCGTTTGGGTTCGGAGACCGTCATGGAACAGGTGTATCGCCTGTTCGTTTTGGCCCTTGCCCGGCAGCCTGATCTCGGAGCCATGAATCGTCTGCGGGATTTCAAACATCTGGATCCTCAGGTGGCCAGTCTGCTTGCAGCCTCCTTTTATCTCTCCGGACAGGTGGAGGCTGCCAGAGAACTGCTGACCGGTGTGGCTGCGGAGGTCGGAAAATCGGAAGACTATGACCGGACTTTTTCGTCCAGACAACGTGACGAGGCGTTGCTTTTGTGGGCGCAGCTGCGCAGCGGTTCCGAACGAGATCTTTCACTGCTGGTGAAGAAACTATCGGAAAACTTCAGCGAGGATCGGATCTACAGTACTCAGGAAACGGCTTTCACCCTCATGGCTTTGGCGGAATATTACGGATCCAGGCCGAATCGGGGGCCCATCAGAGGTACCCTTCTGATCAACGGTGAAAAAGAGAGTTTCAGTTTCGACACGCCTTTCATCCGGTACGAGCTGAGCGGAAAACTGTCGCAGAACGACCTGGACATTCAAGTCGACAATCCGGGCAGCGATCGCCTTTTCGTATGCTGGACAAAAGAGGGAATTCCATTTGCCGGCCAGGAGCAGGCGGCCTCACAATCGTTGAAAATAGATGTTCGATACACAGAACTCGAGGGAGGGAATATCGACATCAGCAGGATCAGTCAAGGAAAGGACCTGCTGATTACGGTGACCCTCAAGAATCTGACACGAAGACGGTTTGAGAATCTGGCTCTGAGCCATCTTCTGCCCTCGGGGTTCCAGATTCACAACGCCCGCTACACCTTACCGGGGCAGATTCCAGGCCATCTGGATTACCAGGATGTTCGTGACGATCGGGTCTACAGCTATTTCGGTCTGCGACCCAATGAAACCAAGATCGTTACGATTCATGTGAACGCTTCGTTCGCCGGTCGGTATTACCTCCCCGGAATCAGGGCGGAAGCCATGTACGATGCGGATGTCTATGCCGCAACCGTGGGGCAGTGGCTGAATATCGTCCGCTGACGAAGGTAAAGAGTACGGTTGCCAGGCTTTTCCAGTGGAAGAAGAGCCTGGCCCTTCTCTCTTTGCTGATCCTGCTGTTTTGCTTCCTGCCCGATGTAGAGTTTGACGATCCTTTTTCTCCGGTTCTTCTGGACAGAAACGGATTGCTTCTGGATGCCCGGGTCGCGCAGGATCACCAGTGGCGTTTCCCCCCTCAGGGGGAAGATCTTCCTGAAAAGTATCTCAAATCACTCATTCTATTCGAGGATCAGCGGTTTTACCGGCACCTGGGGGTAGATCCGCTGGCTGTCGCCAGGGCCGGCAGATCGAAGG
>CAYMND010000221.1:0-5508 GCA_964391685.1 uncultured Clostridia bacterium
GGTCAATACGCATTTTCGAAAAAACTCATCCGGAAAAGGCGGGCAGGCATCCAATGCCTGCCCGCAGGCTTGCAGAAACTGCAAATTATTTCATCACCATGTGCTCGACTTTCTTGTATCCGGCGGGAACGGAATATACACCGGCCGGGGGAGTGGTGTCGGCAATGATTTCGATGGTCTCCATGGTGGTCTTCATTCCCATCACTTCCGTTTCGGTGGCCAGGGGATATCCGCCGATCTTGGCCATCTCTTTCATCATCTGTTCGCTGCCCCTCATGGTGATGCGCATCATTTCGGTATAGATCTCCTGATACTTTTTCCAATCGAAAGGCATCTTTTCGGCGACCCACATGGTCATTGGAATCTGCATGCCCATCATGCTCATGGTCACTTTGTAGGAGACCGTGTCGACTCCGGCCACTTTCTTCGTGGCCCCGGTTTTCTCGACAGTTGCCGTCATTCCTTTCATCATCTGCTCTATCATCGGAGCTGCTTCCGGGGGCAACAGCTTGCTCATTTCGATGGGGAGTGTGGTTTCCAGGTATGTCTTGTCATTGTTGAAGATCATCAGCATCTTTTTGGCGGTCATGTCGATGACAAAACCGTTCTGGCCGCCCACCGTGGCCATTTTGCCGTTACCGAACCATTGCTGCTGAACTTCTGATCTGGCCTGTTGTCCCATCATGGCCGGAATGTCGGTTCTCTGCTTGATGCAGACATCGGCGTGAATCATGGCGGCGGAAAAGAAAACGATGGCATCATGATCAAAATCTTTTTCATGGTTTCTCCTTACTCCTGTTTGGGTTTTTCCTTTGCATGAATAATATGCTCAATTTTCAGCTTTGTCAAAGGCTGTACGGTGCATTCAGCATTCGGTGAAAGCTGCTCTTACGCAGTTGACAAGGGGGCGAATTATCGATATGTTGCCCTTATGAAAAAAAAATCCTGGCAAGAGCGGCTCTTTGCCGTCAGTTTCATGAAGAAGGAAAAGGTGCGCATCATCCGGTCTCGGATGAATCTGAGCGGACAGCGTGTGCTCGATGTGGGCTGTGCACAAGGCGTTGTCTCGATGATGCTCAAGGGGAATGATCAGACCTGGGTGCATCTCGATCCCGACTTTGCCAACCTGCCTGTGGCCCGGCCGGTGCTCGGTCCGGTGCTGATACACAACGCAGGCCTCAGCCTGCCCTTTGCCGACGATAGTTTCGATGATGTGCTGCTGCTTGATATCCTGGAGCATGTCGACGACGATCGCGCCCTGCTGACCGAGGCAGTTCGCGTGCTGCGGCCGGGTGGCCGGGCGGCGGTCTCCACGCCGATATCCGGAGGGTTTTTTCTCTTCAACCGGTTAAAGAAGTGTTTCGGCCTGACTCCGGAAATATACGGACACAAACGGGAGGGATACAGCCTGGATCAGCTGCATTCACTGGCCCAAGGCTGTGGTTTGGAGGTCGAGTACCGGGGCAGCTACGCCAAGTTTTTTGTCGAAATGGTGGAAATGCTCCTCAATGTCCTGTTCATCAAAAAAAACCGAATCCGCACTTCGGAACTGGGCAGCGGGGCCATATCGCCGACCTCGGAGACAACCCTGGATAAAAACCCTTTTTAAATGGGGATTTATCGATACTTCGCCTATCCCCTGCTCTACCTGTTCACCCGTCTCGACCGACTCCTGTTCTGGAAGACCGGTTACGCCACTCTGCTCATCGTTCGGAAAGGCACACGGACAGCTTGAAATGGAGAACGAAGAAACCGGTATGGATTTGTGGCGGAATGCGTGCGAAAGGTATTCCTCACGGCAATGGGAACAGGCTGTCGGCTTCCTGAAACAGATCGAAAAAAACCCTTTGGATCCGATCCGTTTTGTAGAATATATGGGAAGGAGCCTATTCGAGCTGAAACGGTACGGCGAAGCGACCGGGTATATTGAACGCTGGATCGGGCTCGAGCCCTCCCCGGGAGCCTATCGCATGGCGGCCATCGCCTACGGCCAGGGCCGGGAGTTCGAAAAAGCCCTGGATATTCTCCGTGCGGGAATGGGGCGTTTCCCCCTGGACACGGAGATTCCAAGCCTTGCGGGAACCACGCTGCGCACCATGGGGCGACTGGATGAGGCGTGTTCCATGTATGAACAGGTCCTTGCCTTGAAGGGCGATCACCTCGGCGCCTTATGGGGTCTGGGGATTACTCTGGGAATGCAGGGCGAGAACCGAAAGGCCAGGGGAAGTCTGCTCAAGGCGATTGCCGTCGACCGGGATTTCGCCCCGGCCCATTTTCATCTCGCTGTCGTCAGTCACGCGCTGGGTCTGGAGGCCGAAGCGACTGCCGAACTGGAGGTGCTGCGCGGGTTGCGGTCGACCTTTGTTCCGTTGTTAGAGAATATTTTGAAATCGGAATCCGAATAGACACTTTTGGAGGTGGCGGATGAAATGCAAAGGGTTTGTGCTGTGTTTGCTCGGACTGGCGCTGACAGCGGCGGCCGTCTCTCCAGAGGTGCAGATTGTGGAGATCCGGACCCGTATGGGGGACATTGAAGTCGAACTTTACCCGGACCGGGCTCCCCTGACGGTGACCAACTTTCTCTCTTACGTCGAAGGCCGGGCTTACGACAATTGTGCTTTTTTCCGGGTCGTTCGTCCGGACAATCAACCGAACGATCAGATCAGAATCGAAGTGATTCAGGCCGGTGATCTGGCGGAAGAGAAGTGCCGTCCGCCGATCCGCCTGGAACGGACTTCGGAGACCGGATTGACGCATTGCGATGGGGCCATATCCATGGCCCGGGGAGCTCCGGACAGCGCTCAGGCCAGTTTTTTCATCTGCATCAACGATCAGCCGCAACTCGATTTCGGCGGTCTGCGCAATCCCGACGGACAGGGCTTCGCCGCCTTCGGCAAGGTCATCCAGGGGATGGAAGTGGTACGATCCATACAGAGGCTGCCGACGAATGGCCAGACACTGATCGAACCTGTGACCATCCTGTGGATTCGAAAAAAATAGGGATGGTTCTCGGATGCTGTCTCGGGTAGCCCTTGTTTCCTGCCGGAGTTATGAAAGAGGTCAAGTGGAGCAGGCGATTCGTCGGGGAATGGACTATTTCGGAGGAGCCGGCGCTCTGGTGAAAACCGGGGATAAAATTCTGCTCAAACCCAACATGTTGGCCGCCAGTTCTCCGGAGAAAGCGGTCACCACTCATCCCGAGATTCTCAGGGCGGTGGCGGTGCTGCTGCAAGAGGCGGGGGCCGTTCTAAGCTACGGCGATTCCCCGGGAATCGGTTCGCCGCGTCGGGCCTCCGAAGTGTGCGGAATCGCCGAAGTGGCGCAAGACCTGAATATCTCTCCGGCTGATTTCGTGACTCCGGTACCGGTTTCTTTTCCAAAAGCCCTGCTGCTCCGGCGGATGACTCTGGCTGCCGGAGTTTTGGCCGCCGACGGTATCGTCAGTCTGCCGAAGATGAAGACGCATGCTCTGACCCGGATAACCGGAGCGGTAAAAAATCAGTTCGGTTGCGTACCGGGTTTCCGGAAAGGGGAATATCATGTAAAGATGCCGGATATCGAGCGTTTTTGTCAGGTTTTGGCCGATATCAACTGTTTTCTCCGTCCCCGGTTTTACATCATGGACGGCATCGAGGCAATGGCCGGTAACGGTCCTCGTGGGGGTGACCCCTTCCCGATGAACGTATTGCTTTTTTCCGCCGATCCGATTGCGCTGGATGCAGTGTTCTGCCGTCTGATCGATATCGATCCGGAATGGGTGCCGACCATGAAGATCGGACAGCGATCGGGACTCGGAACCTACAGAAGAGAGGAAATCGAAATCGTGGGCGATACAATAGATTATCTGGTACGTCGTGACTTCCCCATCAGACGGGAAGCGGCGGGGCGGTCGGCAGCTCTCGGCTGTCTGCCTTCTTCCCTGAAGCACTGGCTTTCACCGCGTCCGGTCATCGATTCCGGGATGTGCCGAAGATGCGGAGACTGTATCCGCATGTGTCCGTTGACGGAAAAGGCTGTCGCTTGGCCGGGAGTCGGGAATCCGGGCGTTCCGGTATACGATTACAATCGCTGCATCCGTTGCTACTGTTGCCAGGAGATCTGCCCGGCCAAGGCCATAACCGTCAAGGTACCTTTCCTGCGTCGGCTGATGCGGATGGTTTTCGATCGCTGAAGCGGTTGTCGTGCCGTTTTAGGGCATACGACGGAAAAGAATCTGGCGCAAGTATTCTTTGGGAATGCCCAGAAAGGTATCCCGCCAGAGGCGATCGCACTCCCTGCAGGCAGTGAAATCGGTGTGGCGGCGTTCGGAGAGTGCCCGGCGCAGCTTTTGTTGCGGTTCGTCGTTCCAGATTTCCTTGAGGCTCTTTTGGTGAATGTTGCCCAGTATGTAGGTGGCGAAGAAGTCCTGGGCGCAGGGAGAGACATCGCCGTTCCACAGAACCAGGAGTGCGTTCCAGAGAAAGGTACAGGGGGCATACTGGTTGCGGTTTTGTTCGATGTCGAGATGTCCGGCCCAGTTGTGGGGCTTCTTGAAGATGAACTGATCGACGCCCAGGGCTTTGAACTCGGTGACAAAACGTTGCCGTTTCTCTTTTTCCAATTGGGTCTCGTTGAGTTTGATGACTTCGACAGCCACCGCCGGTTTCATACTCTTTTTTCCCCGGCGGACTTTCAAAAGGGTTTTGATGTTTTCCAACGTTTTTTCAAAATCGGCACCCACACGGATTTTTTCGTACTCTTCTTTGGTGAAGCCGTCGAAGCTGAAAGAAATCCGCGACAGGCCGGAATCAACCAGTTCCTCACAGGTTCGCTCATCGAGCAGCGTGCCGTTGGTGTGCAGCTTGGTTACCGGGATGTGTCGGGCGGCATAGGCGATCATCTTCGTTGCCTGAGGGTGTTTTAGCGACTCGCCCCGGTGGTGCAGGGCCATTTCGTGAATGAAACCTGCGGCTTCGTCGACAACCTTGTGGAATGTTTCCACATCCATGAAGCCTCGCTGTTCCGGGTGCAGCTCTTTGTTGGGGCACATGACGCAGCGCAGGTTGCAGTCGGAGCAGAGTTCCACCCACATGCGCAGAGGCTTGGGGCTTACGGTGGTGTCACGGCGTTTGTAGCTGCGGTAGATCTGCCATAGGCGGCGGTAGTATGAAAGTGAGTTGCTCATAAAATATTATATCACAAGGTGCTCGGGATCACGGATCGACATTTTCATGCTTTCGGCTGAACCGGAAGGGATATCTTTTGGGTATGACGGCGTATACAATAGATTGTTGCCTTTCCGTGATTGAATGTCCTTTTTTAATAGGAGTCAGAAATGATCAGAGCTGTTTGTTTGATTGTCGTCTCTTTCTGGATGTCTGTACCTTCCTGGTCCTCATCGGCGCCGAGTACGGACGGATTTGTCCCCTATCTGGGGCAGACACCTCCGGGGGACCTTCCGGAGATTTTTGCTCCGGGCATCGTCAATACCGGCCTCTACACCCGTGATTTCACCATGACTCCGGAAGG
>CAYMND010000222.1:0-5480 GCA_964391685.1 uncultured Clostridia bacterium
AGTCCGACAAGTTTGATTCGTCTGACGGTAGTACACTACTTCAGGATCTTCAGCCGCCTGGCGGCGTCGGCGGCCAGGCCGGTGTGGGGGTTGGCCTCGATGCAGGCGCGGTAGCCCCGGACGGCCTCTTCGGTCTCTCCGGATTTTTCCATGGCCCGGCCGTAGCAATAGGCGTCGAAGAAGAGCCAGAACCGGGGCCAGAATTGTCCGACTGCCATTTTCTGAATCTTTTGGAAACCGGTACGGATCTTTTCGAGCCCTTCGGCCCGGCGACCGCTTTCGATGTCACACCAGCCCAGGGGGACGGCGGCGAAGGGCTGGAACAGAATGGTTTTCTGATATATGGGCTGCAGGTATTCCGCCGCCCGCCGCCATTGGCCGTCCAGTGTTAGCAGACGGGCCAGGATCAGATGCTGTTCGTAGACATCGAAGAGGGCCGACTTGGTGTTTTGCGGTTGGGAGAAGAGCTTGGCCGCCTCTCGGATGGAGTTCCCTTCCCGCAGGAAAAGGTTCAGCATACCGTTGAGGGGGATCGAGCGGGCGTTGGCGTTTTCAGTGTTTACAGCGATCAGCCGCGTGATCAGGTCGTTGGCTTCGGAGAAGCGTCCTGCCCAGAGGGAGCAGCAGATGCGGAACAGGTCCTGACCGTAGGAGAGTCCCCAGAACTGGTAGTAGTAACTGGATTGCCGGTTCAGACTTTCCAGAGCCTCATCGGGTCCCTTGCTGATGAGCAGCAGTTCGCAGCGGCGGTTGCGGGCGTCCCCGTTGTAGGGGTCGTGTTCCAGAGTCCGGTCGAGGTGGTGGAAAGCTTGATCGAAAAATCCCTGACGGCTGGAGGTTTCCGCCCGGTGGTACTCGATGAGGGAGAGAAGATAGGGATTTTGCAGCTGGGAATCGTCGATTCCGTTCAGCAGCCTGATGGCTTCTTTTTCTTCCCCGTGCAACAGGTTGAAGTATACCCGGTTCAGGGTGGCGATGGCTGCAGCGTTGGCCTCGAAAGGCTCCCGGAACCGTCTGACTTCTCCTGTGGGCAGGTGAACGGTCATCGTTCCGCTGCGCTCGAAGCGAACACGGATCTGTTTGTGGGCGCTGACGAATTCCACCCAGCCTTCATCATGCCAATGGTCGTGCAGCAGCTGGCTGTTCTGCGGCAGAAAAACCAGGTCGTTGGACTTGATCAATTCCATGGACTGCGGATCGAAAACGGGAGGGATGACCGTTAATTCGCCGATATTCCAGCCCCAGAGGTAATAGTGGCAGAATGGGTTGGAGAGGAAGATGGAATAGACGTCTTTGCCGGGATCCTTTTCGTGAAGGCGAAGGGAGTCCAGCAGCGGCTTGGCGCCGGCGGCTCCCGGGCAGTAGAGAGTGAAAACGGGATTGTCTCCGTGGTCCCAGACGGTGTGCAGGCAGGGAAACATCGATTCGGCCTGGCGGATGGTCAAAAACACTTCATCATCACCGTCGTCGTCCCAGTCGATCTGATCCTGACTCTCGATCATGGCCATGGAGAAGAAATCGAAATAGTCCATATGATCAATTTGGACTAGATTGGTTTCGCTGATGATTCTCCCCCGGGTGCCGAGTTTAAGCCATCGCAGGGGGAAATCTCCCGGCTGAATCCGATCTACATGAAAGGTGAACCGGTTTTCCTTCGGAGCCATGAGGGCCCGGAGCACCGGGTACCCTTCGCTGTTGATCTGTTGGTTGACGGTGATCAGCCGTTCCTGTGGCGGGGTGTCCAGCTGCCAGATTTTCATGCCCAGGGAGTTGTATCCGGCCAGGTTACCGTCGGGAGTGCTCCTCATTCGTGAAAACGGCAGAAGCAGCCAGAGGAGCAGCCAGACGGCAGCGCTGGCGCCCAGGAGGAACAGAAGCTTCCAGCGCAAGCGGGTGGTATGGACAAGTTGCAGGTGCAGCAGGGGAAGAGGCAGTTTCTGCAGATTTTTCAGTTTCTGTGCGCTTTTCGGACGCATTTCCGGTCTTTTGCGAAGGCAGAGATTCAGGATCAGGCGGATCCGCCATGGCAGGTGGATTTGCCGGGGTATTTTCAGCGGAGTGCTGAGTTGTTTTCCCAGAATGGTTACGGTCTGGGTGTCTTCATACTCGAAGGGATGGCGGCCGGTCATGGCGTAGTAGAGAACCAGGGCCAGCTGGTAGACATCGGATGCCTGATTGGCCGGAAATCCGCGGATCAGTTCCGGCGGCAGGTAATGGGGGGAACCCACCAATTCGCCGGTGGAAGAAGTTTTGAAGGGATCATCCAGTTCCCGGGTCATGCCCAGATCCAGCAGTCTGACTCCGTCTGAGACGACGATGATGTTCGAGGGCTTGATGTCCCGGTGGACGATATTCTTCTGATGCACAAAGGCGAGGATGTCGATGAGCTGATGAGTCAGGGGCTCGAGCCGTTTCCATTCCAGGGGGCCTTGCTCCTGGATGAACTGGCTCAGGGTCGGGCCATCCAGAAGTTCCATGACCAGAAAATGGATCTCCTGCCATCGATCCAGGGTGAACAGGCGGACCAGACCCGGATGCCGCAGTTTCTGGGCGATGTCGAATTCCCTCTCGATCCGTCGCCGCTGGCGCTCGCTCTGGGTCTGGCAGGGGTGGATGAACTTGACGGCCACGGTGATTTCTTCCCGTTCGTCGTAAGCGGCGAAAACCAGACCGAAGCCTCCGCGCCCCAGGTACCGTACAAGGCGGTAACGTTCATTGATCAACAGGTGCTGACCCGGCCGCCAGTTGAGCAGAATTGAATAGGATTCACGCAGATCTTCACCTATCGCTCCGTCAGCGAGGGCCATATCGACAGTTGTGATGCTCGCCTGTGTTACCGCTTCCTGCATTGAATCTCATTGTGCAATCAGAATTTGAGAAAGTGTATTGTAATGGAGGGGAATCCAGGAAGTCAATCTCTGCTGCGTGCTTCGCTGGCCAGAAAACTGTTCGGTGCCAGTTCGACACACAGACGAAAACCCTCCCGGGCCTTGGTCTTCTCTCCCAGAATCTCCATGGTCCGGCCGAAGGCATAGGCATCGTAAAAAAGCCAATAGCGAGCCCAAAATTGGGTTTTGGCCATGTGCCGGAGAAGATTGAATGCCCGTTCCGCCCGTTCACGGGCGGCCTGGTGGTGTCCCGTTTCCGCTTCGCACCAGGCCAGAGAGGTTTCGGCGTAGGGTTTGTGCAGGACGGTTTGAGTGGCGTAGCGAAGAAAGAGGGGCTCCGCCCTGGATCGTTCTCCGTTCACCAGCCACAGCCGCGCGAGGAAGAGTTGAAGTTCACTGATGTCGAAAGGCAGAATGGTTTGGGTTGAGTATTCTTCGAGCAGCCTGGAAATGACGGGGCTCAGGTCGGTACGGTTGCGGCTGTACAGGCAGGTCAGCCCCTGATAATTCCGGGTGAATTGGTCCATGTCGTAGGAAGAGGACAGGTCGGTGTTGACCAGTTGCTGGACTTGACTCACCGTGTATGGCTGACCGGCCATCAGCCGGCAACAGATCTGAAAAATGGCCTGGCCGTGGACACCAAGACCCCAGAAGCTGCCGGCGTAGCGGCTTTCGCTCTGATGGAGCATCAACCCCTGCAACGGCCCCTTTTCGGTGACTTCCAATTCGCTCAGGCGGTTCTTGGCGTCGGTGTTGAAGGGGTCGTGCACCAGCGCCCGGTGGTACCAGGACCGGGCCGGGTCGCCCCGGCCGGCGATCAGAAAGGCTTCGCCCCGGAAATAGGCGATGACCGACCGCAGCCAGGGATTGCGGATGTCCCGGTCGACGATCTGGCCGGCTGTTTGGAGCGCCTTGTCCGCTTCCTGGCGGACGACGTGGTAGTAGACCCGGTTGATCATACTCAGGGCTGCGCTGTTGGCCGGGAAGTTCTCCGTGAATTCCTGGTTGGTGCGACCGCTGATTATCACCCTTCCGCTTTGCTGTACCGTCAGGGTCAGCTGACTGTCCGCACAGGACAGTTCCACTTCGCTTTTTTCGTTCCAGTCGTTGCGGGTGACCCAACTGCGGGAGGGCAGGACGATCAGCTGGGTGGTCTTGAGAAAGTTTCCCGAGATGTCGCTGAAACTGGGAGGGATGGCCAGGTTGCCCAGGAACTGCTCGGTCTTGAGGTTCCAGGCCCAGATGTGATAGTGGCAGAGTGGGTTGCTGAGGGTCAGGAGTCCTTCTTTTTCCGGATTCCGAAAACCGAGTATGGAGGATGTTTCCGACGCCTCCTTCAGGGAGAAGAGTCCGGGGGAGAAGAAGGCCATGCGTGGAAATTTATCCAGACCGAATACGGTCATCAGGGTGGGGAACATTCCTCCGGCGTGCTTGCTGATGAGGATCATCTCCGGCTGGCCGTCCCGGTCGATGTCACGGCGGAGAAGCTGGTTCAGTTCCGCGAGTGGGTAGAAATCGAAGTAATCCAAATATCCGTAATCGATGGGATTGTCCGGCATGAACCGGTTGCTGCCCCGGCTGTCCCATACGCGGCGGACAATGGGAAAATGGTCGGGACGGATGGTGTCCAGATTGAATCTGTATGGGGGTTCCCCGGGAGCATAGACGGCGGATACGGCCATTCTGCCGGTTGCGTCCCGGCCCTGAATCCAACCGGCCAGCATCTCCCGTTCTCCGGGGCTTTTGCGCCACAGTTCGCGTCCCAGAGCGTTGCGGGCGATCAGAACTTGGTCCATTTCGCTGATGTGGTGGAACGGCAGGACCATGTACAGCAGAAAGAAAAACAGTCCCAGAACTCCAAGTCCCGTTAGCAGGGCGAAGCGCAACGGCCGGCGCAGCTGGAGGTAGCGGCGCAGCCGGGCCAGACGACCTCGTCGATCGAGCAGGCGGGCCAGCTCCATGGCATCACGGGGACGCATTGACGGTTCCTTATCCAGGCAGGAGTTGATGAACCGTCGGATTTGCCTCGGCAGTTCAAGCTTTTTGCTCAACCGCAGTGTCTGGGTCAGCTGGCGTCCCAGGACAGAGGCGGTGTCTTTCTCCTCGTCGGTAAAGGGATGACTTCCGGTGAGCATATAATGAACCACGAGACCGAATTGGTAGAGATCGGAGGCGGGGGTGGCCTTTTGTCCCAGGATCAGCTCCGGCGGGAGGTAATGGGGAGAGCCCACCAATTCGCCGGTGGAGGATGTTTTCTGGGTGTCCGATATCTCCCGTGTCAGTCCAAGATCGAGCAGGACCAGATTCCCATCGGAATGGATTACGAGATTGGATGGCTTGATGTCGCGGTGAACGGCACCTGCCCGGTGAATGGAGGATAAAACCTCAACCAGCTGCATGACCAGAGGTCCGATGACCCTCCAGGCTTGCGGTCCCTCTTCCTGGATCCAGTCACTGCAGGTTCGACCGGGGATGAAATCCATGATCATGTAGTGGATTTTCTGCCATTCCTCGAAGCGGTAGAGGCGGACCAGTCTCGGATGCCGCAGTTTCTGGGCGATGTCGAATTCCCTCTCGATCCGTCGCCGCTGG
>CAYMND010000223.1:0-5472 GCA_964391685.1 uncultured Clostridia bacterium
GCTTCGGATATACCAAGGGAAACATCAAGATCGAGGCGGCGTTTGAATACGGATTCGGTACCGATGTTACCGTCGGAACAAATCAAGTGATGGTGAATTCCGGTCTGCCGGGTGTTCATGGTATTGACATCATGGCGGCTTCCGTTTCCATGACCATCGGTCTCTAAAAGCTGTTTCTGAGATAGTTAAGAACTGCCGAGGCAGGGAGAGGTAGACTGCTCCCTGTTTCGGAGTTGTGAAGAAAAGCAGTGTAAGAACAGTAAAAACCTTATTTTATCCGGTCCTTACAAAAACAAGTGGTGACATGCCGGAAAAAATCGGTTAAAATAACCGCCAGAAATTCAAAAAATGCAAGGTGAAATATGAAAAAGCGATTGAGAAAAAAGCTGAGGACCGGCGAGTTTAGCGAAATGGGTTTTCTGATGGGATATCGATATGCAGCCGATAAAAGCGAAGCGGACCGTTTTGAATTGCTGGAGCGTTTTCTTGAAAAAGCCGTAGAATCCAATGGGCTTCTCTGCATCGGCTTTCCCAAGGAAGAACAGGAAAACCAGTTCGAAGCCTTTGTCATGCTCGATGAAACACGGGGTTCGGTGAAAGAGGAACAGCGTCTGGCGGTTGCCGAATGGCTGAAGGGTGAACCTGAGATCAACGCCTTTCATATCGGCCCTCTGATGGATGCCTGGTACAGTGATTTCAGTGCGGAGCATCCGGCCGAATGGCAGACCAAGTGACCGTTGATGAAAGTCGCGGTTCCTGTTGAAGATCAGGACCATAAAAACACAAGGTTTTACAGTCATTTCAATTCCGCTCCCTATTTTCTCGTATACGACACGGAGAACGATGTGACTGAGGTTCTGCACAACCACGCTCTTCAGCATGGGCAAGGGGACTGCAATCCGGTTCATGTTCTTGCCGATCTGAATGTGACGGGAGTTATCGTCTCCGGAATAGGTGGACGATCGATCGAATGCTTGACACATCTGGGAATCACTGTTTATCAGGCGGTCACCGGTACGATCAGTGAGAATATTGAAGCCCTGAAGCGGGGAAAATTAGCCAAGTACAGTGTTGAAAGAAGTTGCGGACATCATCGTCGCAGCGGTTGCGGCGGTCATTGATCCGATCCTTATCGATTGGTGAAATGAGCGATGAAGGTCGTCAGGCCAAGGCGGTTCTCCTGGCAGATGGGAACAATATCTTCTTCTGAGTTGAAGAAATGGCCGATTTCCGAAGGCGGCGGCAGCTCGATGGTGAACGCGATGGCTCCGAATTCACCGTAAACCCAATCTGTACAGTCACCGTTGGTGAGATACAGCATTTCTGAAGAGGAGCCGTAACTGTACTTCCGGCCGTTCACCGTTTCCATATATGTGCTCATTTCACTGGCCAGTTTTTTCATTTCCTCATCATCCGTAGCGGGATTACGGGTGTATCCCCAAGGGTAGATGATCGTCTGGGAATAATTGTGATAACTGATCACTCCGGCAGGTGGGTGGAGAAGCATGAAGTCGCGTATGGCTGCTGTTTCCGGCTCCGAAAAAGGTTTCTCTCCGCGAAATACGGAGTTTCGGGGATCCGGACTGGATCCTGCATCGTCGAAGCCCCACATATAGCCGTAATTCCGGTTGATATCCACTCCCCAGGCGAAATCTCCGTTGTAGCGGCGATTCTTGCGCCAGTATCGATAACGGTAGATCGAATACTCAAGACCGTCCGGATTGACTATGGGGATAATGTATATCTGGGCCTGCTGGACACAGTTTCTGATTTCGGGGTTAGAGATACTGGATTCGAGAAGGTGACGGGCAAAATCCAGGGGGATCTCCACACTGATCCATTCACGTGCGTGATGGCATCCCAGAATGTAAATCCTGGGGATCTGGTCGCTCTCCGGTCGGGTGCTGATTCGGATTCCGTTTATGCTTCTTCCCTCCGCGGATCGGCCGATGGTGAAAAAGGAGGCGATTCCGGGATAGAGAGCGGTCAATGTCTTCAATTCCTCTTCTGTTTCCCGGCAGTCGTGAAATTCGCCGTTGGCACCTGTCGAAGCGGTGCCGTCATGTGTGTGGTAACGGAAACCGGGAAGAATCGTTTCGTTGCCGATACTCTGATCAATCAGGAAAAAGACGTTTCCGTCCCGTACGCAAAGGCGGTCGAGCGGACCGTACATTTCCTGGTTCAGGCGGTATTCAGCCAGAGGAATCGAGACAATGCCGCGGTTTTGACTGTTTCCGACTGATGTCAGAGTGATCATGGCAAGGATTGCCGAAAGGACCTTCGTGCTTGTTTTCATGATCGTCTCCTAGAAACGGATGCTGCTGGTACAGGTCAGAATGGTCTGGGGAATCGGGTGTCCCGCGATCTTCGTCGCTGTATGGGCAAGACACAGGTCGACTTCGAGCCAGTTCTGTTTCCAGCTGAGTCCGCCGCTCCAGTGGTTGAGACGGGCATCGGTGGACTCCAGTGGCTGAGGATCAATTCTCAGACCGAAGCCGAAATCGAATGTTCCGAGAGAAGTGATCAGAGCCGCCCCGAGGCTCAGGGAAGTCGATAAGATGTTGCGCATGGTTTCGCTGCGATCACTGCCGAAAAAGAGAAATTTATATTTTGACCAGTCGCAGTAGAGGAGATTCAGTCCGAAACGCATTGAAAAAGATCGGCTCTTGAGCGGAATTGAGGTCATCAGGGAGGCGTTCAGGGTGAGCGGCCGGAAAAAATCATCGGTAGCGGTGATTCGAGAAGACTGATTGTCAGCCGGAACTTCGATCTCCCTGACGATTTCCCGCTCTGCATTTCCTTTCAGGGGAGCATGGATCGACAATCCGACACCGATCTTTTCATTTGGTGAAAACAACAGCCCGACTATCAGGGAAAATCCGGTCAAAATGTGCTCTTCCCGCTGAAATAAAGAGAGGGAATCGGTTTGCGGTATAGCGGTTGAATAGTTGATTTCCCAGCTCTCGGTCACTGAAACCCTGCGGTTTGTTCTGGAGCATGTCAAAGTCACTCCGGCCGCCAGGCATCGGAGAATATGCTTTTTCAGAGAAATGAAAACGGTTTTTTCGATGCCGCCGAAATTTCCGAAATACCGATAGCTGTAGCTCCCGTTTGTCATGAGGTCGGTATTGAGGTATTGGAAAGACGGAAAGGCACGAATGGCTGTTTCGGCGAAACCGGCGCCGAGAGTGAAATGGGACAGCTTCAGGCAGACTGCTGCGGCACTGAACGAAAAATCCCGGTCACTGACAGCCCGGGATGTGGTCAGCAGGCCTTCATTGATTCCCCAGAACTGGAATGCGCTGCGTCGTTTACCGGTCATGGACAGGCTCAGGCGGTTGTGGTCCGGGAGGGAGGCGGGATTGCAGATGGCGGCCAGGGGAGTTGCGGACATTAGTGGGTTGCCGCCGAAGGTCAGGAGACGGGCATCATAATATGGAATACCATTGAGGCTCATGGCCGGCAGCTCTTCATGCTGGTAATCGAAAACGGCCGATTGCGGGGTGATGAATGAAAAGGTTGACAGAAACAGAAATAACATGATGAAGTGTTTCATATCGTCCTTCTTTACCGGGTTGATAGGGGAGCCTACAACTTGAGCAGCAGCTCGAAGCGCAGCCAGTTGAAAGCGGACGCATTATCGGAATAAAAACTTCCGGGCATGAAGTGTTCCCACAGGAGATGACCGGTGAGGTGTTTGTTGAAGGTCATCATCAGCTTGGCCAGTAACAGTGTGCCGCGGTTTTTTCCATTTCCACCCGGAAAGGTGCTTCCCGGCATCGCATGCTGGGCACCAAGGCTCATCAGGGACAGCTTGCCTGTGAGGTTGTCCTGTATTTTTCCGTTGATGGTAAGGAATACGGCATTCAAATTGCTCCAGTTAGCCACCCTGTTTTCCGCGGCCAGGGTGTATACATAGGAGTCGCTCCATTTGGGCCAGCGGCTGTGAACCGGGTCCCAGGCTTCGACGCAATCCGTTGTCGACGGGTCGTCTCCGGTCAGATAGATACCACCCAGGCTGATGTTCTGCAGGTATTTGAAGCTTTCCGAAAAGATATAATCCGCGTGGGCGATGGCACCGAAGGATTTCATGTTGCGGATCGGTTCTCCGACCAGGGCCGTATCCTTGACGTCTCCCCGCTGAATCGAGCCTTCGCCGGTCAAGGTGAAGTGGTCATTGATCCGACCGACGATTCGGGCGCCAAAGGTGTTGTAATGAAGTTCGGATGGCATCCATTGGTTCTTTCTGGTGTCTTTGCGGATGAAGTAGGCTTCAATTTTGGCGAAGGTGAGGACGCCGGAGTAATATGCCCCCATGCTGGTGAAGCTTTGTTCCTCCAGGGACTGGTCGTCTATATCCCGCAGCTTGATGACCGGCAGGAGATTGTCGGTTCTTGGGTTGTAGGCGAAATAAAGGGTGAAACTGTGGTTTTCCCAGGGGATCAGATCGAGGCGCACGGCGTTGAAGTACATGGAACGGGAGCCGTCAAGGGGATTGCCGTCCATGATGATAAAGCCCTCTCCCAGGTTCATATCCTGCCGTCCGATGGTGAGTGTGAATGGGAGGCTGTTCTCCTGTTTCCATCTGAAATAGAGGTTGTCGAAGAATATTTCGTTGCTGGTTTTTTTCCCTTTCGGTGACAGATAAAGGCGGAATTCATTGCTTAGTTTTCCGAAAACCTCAACATTGTCTCCGGGTTTCCAAAGTACACCGAAACTGGTTTTCTGACGGGTAAAATTGTTGCTGTCAAACGTCTGGTCGTCGAGTTTGAGGGTGTTGTCCCAGGATACAAGTCGAAACCGGTGCATGAAGATGAATGTGAAAGGCGATTCCAGCATGTAGTCGGCGTTGAGTTGAGCAGGTGGGCATAGCAGGATCATACAGACGATGACGGATAGGAGCAACAATTTTAATCTCATATTACCCTCGTTTGTACATTGGATTGCAACAGTACAATAATACAGAAAACAGTATGAAAAACAAATAATAATAAAGTTTGAAAATGATTGACCTCGTCACGCTGGCGCTGTATTAATAATATGTGTAAAACGTGTGATCGGCGACAACATCGAATGAGCGCTCAATATGGAGGGTTGTACATGAAAAGGACAATCGTGTTGATTGTGGTGGTTCTACTGGGGATGCTTCTTTGTGGCGGTTGCGGTTCCAAGAAGAAGGAATCGGTAACCGAAGCCGTCGATGAAGTGGTGAACAGTGAAAACTGGTACCGCTACATCAACGCCCACACCTCGGGTGCTGTGTCCAAAAGCGCAACGATCCGGGTCATGTTTCATCAGCCAGTTAAAGGTGCCGGGCAAGGGCACGGACCGGACATGACGGAAATCATGGAGATCGAACCGTCGGTTCGAGGTCAACTGGAATGGATGAGTGACAGGGAGCTTCTGTTCAAACCTTCCGAATCCCTGGAATCCGGGCGCAGATACCAGGTCACTCTCAGGTTGGCCAAGTGG
>CAYMND010000224.1:0-5370 GCA_964391685.1 uncultured Clostridia bacterium
ACCCTGCCTGACGGAACCATCGCATACACCCGCAGCGGAAACTTCTCTCTCGATTCCACCGGCCGGGTGGTCACCAGCGACGGATACCCGCTGGAGCCTGGCATCACCATCCCGAGCGACACCACCAGCATCACCATCGGCGCTGACGGTACGGTCACCATTGTCCGTCCGGGAGAAACCACAGCCACCGAGGTAGGCACCATTCAACTGTCCAAGTTCGTGAATCCCGCCGGCCTGAAAAGTCTGGGGAAAAACATGTTCATCAACACCCAGTCTTCCGGAGATCCCATCCAGGGCACTCCCGGCCTCGAAGGGTTCGGCACCATATCCCAGGGGTTCCAGGAGATGTCCAATGTCGACATTGTCGAAGAGCTGGTGGAAATGATCGTCGCCCAACGTTCGTACGAAACCAACGCCCGCTCCATCCGGGCTGCAGATGAAATGCTCAACCGGGCCATCAACCTCGGCAGGTGAGACCGATGATTGATCGCGCCTGGAAGACCAGAAAATACAGTCTGGGTATCAACCTGCTCATCCTGAGCATGCTGCCCGTTTTACTGCCGGCCTCCGAATTGTCACAGATCACCCTGAAAACGGAAGCGAAAGTCTGGTGCGAGCAGGTACTGTTGAAAGATCTGGTCATCCAAGCCGAGGATCTGCCCCCGGAAATCCAGAACCTCCTCATCGGAGCGGCTCCCAAACCAGGACGGACGGAACTGTTCGGCAGCGAAGAAATCCGGCGGAAGCTCACGGCCAACAATATCCCCTTCGCCGCCATCAACGGTTCTGAACAGGTCCTCGTACGCCGCAGCGGCCGGGAAATCTCCCCGGATGCCTTTACCCAAGAGATCAGAGATTATATCGTCGCCCATATCCCCCGGGAAGATCGCTTGGCGGTTGAGGTGACCAGCAGCCAACCCATCCTTGAACCGGGACAGCTCACATGGCGCCTACACCCGGCCAGAGGACAGGACTTCATCGGTACCATGCTCTTTTCCCTGGAAGGAGTTGATCCTGTGGACGGCCGGGTGGTCGTTCAGCGTTGGATTAACGTAAAGGTCAGCCGGGAAGCCCCGCTGGCCGTAAGCAACCGTTCCCTCATGAAGGGAGAGGAAGTATCCGAATCTGACGTTCGCTACGAATGGCGGTCACTGACCCCTTCCACCCTCGGCGCTTTCAGCAAAGACAACCCGCCTATCGGTCGCCGCACCGAACGCAACCTTCCCGCCAACCAGGTAATCACTCCAGCCTTCATCCGCCGGGAGTTTCTGGTGCAGCGGGGTGTAACGGCCACCTTGACCGCCCGTTCGGGCGGTGTCACCGCCACGGCTCCGGTCCAGGTCCTGGAAAACGGGATCGAAGGACAATGGGTCCTGATCCAAAATCCCAGGTCTTCCAAAACTTTCCGAGCCCGGGTGTGCGGCAAGAACAAACTGGAGGTTCTGATCCAATGAAGCAATACCGTGTCATCATCGCCGTCCTGCTGTCTGTCGTTTCCTTCAGCCGCAATGCGGCCGCAGACGACTACGCCGGTAAGAAAGCGTCCCTGTGGCGGAAGAATTCCATTTTCTCCTCCATATATCACGATCCCAAAGCCCGCGGCATCAACGACATCGTCATCATCAAGATTTCTGAAAACAGTACGGCCAGCAACACCGCAGAGCTGTCCACATCCCGGAAGACCTCCACCAGTATGGGCATCGATTCCTTCCTGGGCCTGGAGAAGGATTATGCGGGCACCATCACTCCCAGCTTCGACCCCACCTCGATGTTCGGAGGTAGCACCAACAACTCCCACCAGGGGACCGGTACCAGCAGTCGCGAAACGACCCTTTCAACCTACATTTCTGCCCGGGTGACCGACTTGATGCCCAACGGAAACATGATCATCGAGGCCAAGAAGGAAGTCATGGTCAACAAAGAGAAACAGACCGTCATCCTGCGGGGTATCATCCGTCCCCGTGACATCGCCTACAACAATATCATCGAATCCAACAAGATCGCCGACATGCAGGTCATGTTCAGCGGTAAAGGACCGGTTTCGGAACAGACCCGCCGAGGCTGGCTGAGCTGGATTCTCAATCTGATCTGGCCCTTCTAGGAGTTCACCATGAAAAGAATAACGGTCACCCTCTTACTGATCGGACTTCTGATTCCCATCGAAGCCGTTCTGACGACCCGGCTCAAAGACATCGCCACCATCGAGGGGGTCAGAGAAAACCAACTCATCGGTTACGGCGTCGTCGTCGGCTTGGAGGGCACCGGTGACACCACCCAGAACAAGTTCACTTTCCAGGCCATGGCCAACCTCATGGAACGCATGGGATTGACCCTCGATCCCACGGCTTTTCAGATGCGCAATACTGCCGCCGTGGCGGTCACGGCCAACCTGCCTCCTTTTTCCAGGGTGGGTTCGCGTATCGACGTCACCGTCTCCTCACTGGGCAGCGCCAAGAGCCTCCAGGGAGGAATCCTGCTGATCACGCCTCTCCTCGGCGGTGACGGCGATGTGTACGCTGTCGCTCAGGGGGCCGTCTCCATTGGCGGCTTCAATGCCGGTACGGGTGGCGGGGCGGGAATCACCAAGAATCACAGCACCGTCGGTCGTGTCCCGAGCGGAGCACTCATCGAAAAGGAAGTGGACTTCAATTTCAATGATCTGAACAGCCTGAACCTGGTACTGCACCAGGGAGATTTCACCACCGTCGACCGAACCGTCAACCGGATCAACGGAGAATTCGGCGCCATCGCCACCGCCCAGGACTTTCGCACCATACAGATCAGTATCCCCGATTCCTACCGCAGCAATCCCATCCGACTGCTGGCCACCCTGGAAAACCTTTCGGTGGAACCGGACCAGTCTGCCCGGGTGGTGATCAACGAACGGACCGGCACGATCGTCTTCGGCGAACAGGTGAAAATCTCCACTGTAGCCCTGGCTCATGGAAACATCACGGTGACCATCAGCAGCCAGGTAACGGTCTCCCAGCCGCAACCGCTTTCTCAAGGACAGACCGTGGTTACTGAGGAGAGAAAGGCCGAAGTCGCCGAGGAAAACGCCCATTTCAGTTTATTCGGCCCCACCACAACCATTTCCGATGTGGTGACCACCTTGAACGCCCTGGGGGCGACTCCCAGAGACATCATCGCCATTCTTCAGGCGATGCAGTCATCCGGTGCCCTGCAGGCGGAACTGAGGATCATCTGATGCCCCTGGATTCCACCGAAGGACTGGCCTTGTCCAACCCGCTATCGGCCATGGGGCTCGATCTGCGCGGTCTCGCTTCTTCAGACAACCAGGAAGAACAAATCAGCCGTATCGCTACCCAGTTCGAAGAAATGCTTCTGCACAATCTGATCAAGGAAACCTTCAAGACCCCCAGCCTTTTCGGTGAAGACGGTGATTCCGCCTGGATGTCGACCATGTCATCCCTGCAGCCGATGCTTCTTTCCCAGTACCTTGCCGAACAAGGAGGTCTGGGGTACCGTCAGGTCATCGAATATCAACTGCTGGAAAAGATCAGGCAATTTTCCCCCCAGAACGAAAGTCAGTATAAAGAACTCCAGCTTGCCCCGCTGAGCTTCGTACCGAAAATACCCGTTTCCGGCACCATATCATCCGCTTTCGGTTGGAGGCAGGATCCGTTCTCCGGAAAAGAGGCCTTCCACTCCGGAATCGACATCGCCATCCCGGAGGGAACATCCGTTCAGTCCATCGGTCCGGGACAAGTGATCTTCAGCGGTACGAAACCCGGTTACGGAGAAGTTGTGGAGATCGATCACGGTCAGGGTGTGATCTCCCGGTACGCCCACAATGAGAGCAACCTGGTCAGAACCGGTGATCTGGTCGGTTCGGGCAGCGTTATCGCCAGGAGCGGTTCCAGCGGACGCTCCACGGGTCCCCATCTCCATCTGGAAATCCGTAAGGACGGACAACCGGTCAATCCGGAAATTTTTTTCGGTTCGGTTTAAGTTTTACTTGCGCAATGCCGATGAATATAATGTAAGGTGTAATAACGGAGTGAAGGATGAATATCAAAGTTGACCTCACAGAGCAGTTGAACGCGGAGCCTTTGCCTGAGCGGAAGATCAGGAGCGATGCTGTCCAACCGCAGCAGCAGACCCCTCCGGAGGAAGACAGGGTCGAGTTGTCAAATGAGGCGCTCAATCTCGCTTCTCTCAAAGAGATGGCCGCTGCTTCACCGGATATCCGGAGTGAAAAGGTCGAAAGCATCATGAAACAGATACAGGAGGGGAGCTATTCCATCGACAGCCGCTTGATCGCCGAAAGGATGATCAAGGATCAAATGGGCGGCTGACACTCCGGGGGAAGGGATGTATGAGCGGAATTGACCGGGTCAGAAAGCCGGGTTATCAGCCTTTCCCCATCCGAAGACGCAGTGCGGATCCCTTGCAGCCTGAAAGCGGAGCCGCCGAATTCGAACAAGCCCTCGACGATTTCTCCGAGGAACGCATCGCCCAGGTGCAGGAAGCGGATGAAGTCATGCAGAGCCGCATCCAGGACCAGGAAAAGCCGCCGGAACGAAATCCAGGCAAGCACCCCCAGAAAAAGGAAGAAACCGAGAACGAAGTCGAGGAAGACAACCTCATCGACGTGGTCATCTGACCCGGCATTTTTTTCCTCTCCATCGGACAATCATTCTCATGTCGATCCGTTTACGGAATGCCGACAATCCAGTCATCAAACGAACCAGTATGGAAAAACCATCGTTGAGCAACGGATATCCGGCCGATACCGAGTCAACACTTTTTGGTATTGTTCTTGCTGACGATTTCCAGAGGTTTGTACATGAATCAGGAAACCATGACCCTGTTGAAGGATGCTCTGAGCAAGGAACTGATCTATTACCAGCAGATTTCACAATTTCTCGCCGATCTACCGGCCCGGTTCGAGACCCAGGGGCAGGCAGACAATGCCGTCATGCAGCTTATCTCGACCCTTGAAATCGAAGGGACCACCCGACGGCTCTATCGGGACCATATCTGGCAGAAAGCCTGCGCCGAGCTGAAAGGAGAATTCGACGAGAGCCGCCTCAATGCCGACCTTCTGACCCGCATCGGTCAGGAAGAAACGGCACGGATGCTGCTCAAGACCCAGCAATGGGCCTACACAATCCAGCGTCAGTTGGTCAAGGTGGTTATCTTTTTAAAGAACTTCAACCGATTGAACCAGCAGTTCCTGAGATTTCACGACACACTCAGCAATCCAGCCTACAGCGGCAAAGGATTGGTCCGGTCGAAACCGGGGCCAAGACATATGGATCAGGAGGCGTGACATGTCTATGATGAACCTGTTTTCGGCCTTGGAACTCGGAAAGAATTCCATTCTGGCCACTCAGGAAGTGTTTC
>CAYMND010000225.1:0-5302 GCA_964391685.1 uncultured Clostridia bacterium
TCTGGGGCGAATTCATGATTTCGGCAAGAATTGCTGCCTGGGCCGATCTGGCCTACATCGGCAAGGATGGATTTATCGCCGACGTCTCTGAAGAAGCGAGCATCAAACGCTGGCAACTGGGACTGGGATTGGCCTGCCGCCCGGTTTTATCCGATAAGATCCGTCTGAGCCTGGGTGCGGGATTGGCCTGGTTTTCATTCACCGAGGAAGGGCTGGGGATGAAAAACAACGACAGTGCCGTCGGGCTCAAGCTCAAATCGGCCCTGGACCACAAGCTGGGCCATCGGCTCTTTTTGCGGTTGGCGGCAGGTTATGCTCTGGTGAAGAAAACCGTCGAGGATCTGGAGTTGAAACTCGGCGGTCTGGAGATGACACTGGGCATCGGGTACGGCTTCTGAGTCTTGACTGGATCGGTACCCCCGGTGGAATCAGCCGAATATACCGGTCACAATCCGCCAGACATCCCAACACATCACTGCCGTAACGAGCTCTCCAGAACCACTCTGCTATAAAACATACGGCTCCAGGTAAAGGTAGACTTCAGGGTCCACCCGCCCCTTGCTGTCGAAAAGCACCCCTTCGGCCTGCAACAGAGCCTCCTGCTCACCATCGCGAAGCGATACCCGGAAACATGAATTGATCACCCGATGCCAGGGCAGCCCGTACTTTTCGGAACAGGCATGCAGAATCCGGGCCACTTGCCTGGCGCCGGACGGGTTTCCGGCCACAGCGGCCACCTGGCCGTAGGTCATGATCTTACCGGGCGGAATCCGGAGAATGATGTCCATGACCCTTCTGGTGAACACCTCCATGAAATCCGTCACTTCTCCCTGACCAGTTCCACCCGGCGGTTTTGGGCCCGGCCGAGTTCAGTCGTGTTGTCCGCCACCGGCCTGCTTTGTCCGTACCCCTTGCAGGCCAGACGGCCGGCGGCGATACCGGACTTCACCATGTAAGCCTTTACCGCTTCGGCCCGTTTGAGAGACAGTTCCAGATTGTGTTCGGCCGATCCGCTGGAATCGGTATGCCCCTCGATCATCAGCGCCCATTCCGTCTCGGATTTCAGCATGGCCGTCATTTCATCCAGTACAGCCTCGGATTCGACCCGGATGACCGCCGAGTCGAGATCGAACAGGATACCGTATACCTTGGCTCTGCCCTGGGTATTCAGCTGCTTCCTGATCTCTCCGCCAACGCTGCCGCTCCAGTGGGGGCAACCACCGACCTGATTCGAGATTTTCGTCCCGTTCCATTCACCCGACGGTTCTCCTTCCGCTCTCCCTTCCTGCCACCAGTATCCCCGGAAACTCTTCCCGTCCTCGGCGAAAACCATCAGCGCAGGTCCCTTTCTGTCTCCCTCGGTCCAAACCAGTTTCATCAACCGGCCTTCGATGGAACCGTCGAGTAGACCGTCATTGTACTCGTAACATCCGATCAGAGCACTGCCCTGTTGTCGGACGTGGAACTGTGAATAGCTGCTTTCAAAGGTCCCGGACACATCTTTAAACCTGAACGTACTCTCCGGTCGGGAGCCGTACCCCCTGAAGGAAAAAAGTTCACACCATTCAGCGCTGCCATAATTGGACAGAATGGTCAGGCGGACCCATCGCGCCGCCAAACTCTTCTGGGCCGCAAAGGACTGTTTGTCGGTCTTGTTGGCCAGGGTGGCCTTCAACACTGGACTGAAACCATTTTTATCATCGGTTACGGAAACTTCCACTTGGATCTCTCGGGCGGCGGCACCTTCGGAATCGATGGCGGCGGAATCGAATTCAAATCGTTCCAGTGACGATGTACCGATCAGCTCGAAAACAAAAACGTTGCCGGCTACCTTTCCCTCTTCACAGGCCCATCCGCTTGACGAACTTCCATCCAGAAGGTTGATTACCGGCCAGCCTCCGTAACTGGGAGGCTCAACGACAGGAAGCGCCCCTTCCTGCAGGGAAAGCACGTTGACCAGTGGCTTATTCCCGGTCCCGGCGGCCGGAGCGATACCGGACAGAAGGATCAGGCAAAACAAGATACAAAATATCCTTTTTTTTGAAATCATGGTTCCCTCTCCTTTTTTACCCTTACTTATACTCCTTTTTCATGGAAGGTTGAACACATCTCCCGCTCAGCATTCTCAACCCTCTGAACCAATGTCTTCAACCTTTCATCCGAATTCAGCAGAGGGATCCTTTCCGGCAACTATCGCCTGTTTCGTCACCTACTCCACATACACGGCGGTGCCGCTGGTGGCCACCATCAGCATGCCGTTGGCCTGGCCGAGGACTTCGTAATCCAGATCGACACCGATCACCGCATTGGCGCCGAGGCGTTTGGCCGCCTCCTCCATCTCGGAAATGGCGATCTGTCGCGCTTTCCCCAGTTCCTGCTCGTAAGTGGCCGAGCGGCCGCCCACCAGGTCGCGGATGCCGGCGAACAAGTCCTTGAACAGGTTGGCCCCCATGATGGCCTCACCGGTGACAACGCCGTAGTACCGTTTGATGGTCTTTCCTTCAATATTCGGGGTGGTGGTGATGATCATGTTACCTCCTCATTCCGACATACATTATAAAGAATCTACTTCTGTATATAAACAACAAATGCGGTTGAAATATTCATAAAAAAGGAATGAATCCGTCATTCGAATTGTCTGAATAACCTTAATACCGTTTCGGACATCGATAAAAGAGTTATCCGCAACGGAAACGGAGAACGATAATGAATTACAAGAAATGGATGACCTGGCACAACATCAGTTCGGCTTTCTTCCTGCCGCTGGCAATGATCTTCATCATCACCGGAGCCCTCTACATGCTCGATATCCGTGGTGAAACCGTTCGGGAAACCGTCGAGTTCAGCGGTTCCACCGAACTGCTGTCGGATCCGCCCCGCCTGATCGAGCAGCTGAAGAAAGAACTGCCTGCCGAACACCTTCCTCTGCTGGACAAACAGATGGAAAACCGTCGCGGCAGCCTCGTCTGGGGGCGATTCAGCAGCAAGCACCTGACCGTCTCGGCCGACCGGGAAGGCAACGGCCTGATCGTCTCCGTCAACCGGCCGTCCCTGTTTCAAACGCTCATGCTGGCCCATATGGGAAAGGTCGATCAACTGTTTGTCTGGTTCTCGGTCCTGTTCGCAGCAGTCCTGATCTTCAGCTACCTCTCAGGTGTCGTACTGGCGTTCCGTTGCTTCCGGAGAATGACGATATACACCATCGCCGCCGGTCTGGTGGTCACCGCCATCATCCTGTGGATCAGCGTCTGAAACAGAAAACGTTCATCTCTTTAGCTTGACAAAATCATGCCCTTCTGTTAATGTGCGTGCGCATGCAACTTTAAGGAGTGGCACATGTACTTGAACGATGACGACTTTTTTCTGGCTTTCCGCAGCATCGTGAAAAAGATGCATCGGATGGGAGACAGGGCCCTGGTCCGGTTCGGACTGAACCATTCGGAGATGCGTCTGATGCTTCTCCTCTACACCGAGGAAGCGGGTTGCAGCCAGGAGTACCTGATTTCGAAACAGGTGATCGACCGAACCAGCGTCGGACGTTCTCTCAAAAAGCTGGAATCTTCCGGCTATATCCGAAGAGATACGAGTGAAGCCGACCGCCGGGCCAAACAGGTTTACCTGGAACCCCGCGGGATGGAAATCAAACCGCAACTTCTGGAGATCAAGGAACAGATCGAAGCCAAAGTGCTGCAGTCACTCAGCCGCAACGATTACCTGACCCTGACCTCTCTCCTTCAGAAAATCGATAACAGCCTGAATATTGAAATGGAAACAATGCAATGAACAAAACAAAAGAACACCATTGCAAAAGTGGAAAGAAGCACTTTTATGGCCCCAGCAGCCTGCACATGCAGGATCCGACACTGATTTTCAACGTATTGAAGTTGAAAGCCGGAGACGTCTTCCTGGACCTGGGCTGCGGCTCCGGAGATTATTCGTTCATTGCCGCACGAACGGTCGGACCGGAGGGCCGGGTCTACGCCGTCGATCTCCGTTCGGATACGATGGAACGAATCGGCCGAATAGCCGAATCCTCAGGACTGGATCAACTTCACCCGATGGTCGCCGACCTTACCGAGCCTTTGCCCTTCGATAACGGAACGGCCGATCTGTGTTTTCTCTGTACGGTACTGCACGGGATCTCGAGTCGGGAAGCCAGAAGCCGTCTTTTCCGAGAAATGGTCCGGATATTGAAACCCGGCGGTCGGGCGGTCTGCGTCGACTGCAAGAAAGAACCGTCCAACTTCGGGCCGCCAATTGAGATGAGGTTATCGACGGAAGAAATCGACGGCTACGCCCGTGCCGCCGGGTTCGAAAAAGGAGGCGAAACGGACCTTGGCCACAACATCCTCATGCAGTTCAGAAAACCTGTTTCCTTCCGTTGAGATGGTTTTTTCCTCCAACAGTGGAAAAACCAAATTGCTGAATATCGAACAAAACACTTGACACTGTACCGTTCGGTACATACAATCAGGTCATGATCGAATCAACTGAAGACAAGCGTTCAAGTCTGCTGAACACCGCCTGTCGGCTGTACGCCGGTCGCGGCTACGACGCCGTAGGCATCCAGGAGCTGGTGGACAGCGTGGGCGTGACCAAACCGACCCTGTACCATTATTTCGGGAGCAAACGGGGACTCCTGGAAATCATGGTCCGTGAGTACGGTCAGGATGTGTCGGAACTCGTCCGGGCGGCCGCCGACTACCAAAACGACCTGAGCCGATGCCTGGAGCGGATCGCCTTCGCCATCCTGGAAGCAGCCCGGACCCGGCCCGATTTCTACCGCATGCTCCTCTCCATGTACTTCGCGCCAGCCGGTAACGAAGCCCATCAAGTGGTCCGCCCCTTAATGGAGGAACTGTACCGCGTGGTGGAAGACGTGTTCCGGCAGGCGGCGTCACAACACGGAAACATGATCCATCGTCATCAGGCTTATTCCGTTTCATTCCTCGGTTTGGTGCACACCCTCGTCGGCCTGGAACTGAGCGGATCGGCCACCCTGACCGACACCGAAATCCGACAGATGCTGCATCAGTTCGAACACGGAATATACTCATAGAACCACCATGGGAAAAAACAGTGAAACGGAAAAAGTTTGCCACGACGCATACCTACCGGTAGGTTTATTTGTTGGAGGAAATAGTGAAATGAAATCAAATCATGACAGAACCTGGACACCAAACGAGGTGTTTTACCACATTTATCCTTTGGGCCTCCTGGGAGCCGAGGGAATCGACAACCCGGAAGACGTAAAACGGTGGAGGCAAAGCGGCCAAACACCGAACCGCACCCTTTCGGACTG
>CAYMND010000226.1:0-5282 GCA_964391685.1 uncultured Clostridia bacterium
CTGATTCGCCGGGGGTTCTTCTGGATCAATCTGGGAGACGTTCCTTCCGGCTGGTGCAACCGGGAAAAGGGGGAAGGCCATAAAGGGTACAGCGGAATTCTGGATGTTTTGGAAATGGTGCTGCTGCTGACTTCACCGGAGGTTGGGCTGCAGCTTTCTTTCAGTCACCAAGTGTGTCTCTTTCCCGGTAATTCGGGTGCAATGCACTCCCTGTTCAAGTTGGTCAGGGAACCGGATCTGGTCTATGCCCTGCTCGGATCGGTGATGAATGGAGAGGCGGAGATACTGAACCGCTGGTTGAATAACCGTCCATTTCTGGAGAAAAATATCTGCCGTCTGAATATGATTCGGGACAAACAGACGTTTTATCTTGAAAGAGGGCCGGACTTTATGTCCGAGGAAGAGAGGGAAAGGCTCGGGGAATGGCTCGTGTCCCGGGGCGGACAGGCAGGTTCCCTCATTGAGGAAGGGAATCCGTCTCAAAAAAAAGTGCTGTTGTTTGAGTGGGGCCGGTTATTTGATGCACAGGAAGAATCGGTTTTTGCAGTATGCTGTGCCGTTGCCATGTCTTTGTCCGGTGTTCCGGGCTGGAGTGCGGATCTGTTTTTTTCCGGAGAGACGGGGGGCGGATTGTCGAAACTGTTGAACGCCAGAAGTACATGCGCCGGCTTCGATCCCCGGATGCCAGAAAAAGTGTTGAACATTCACCCCAATGTGTTTGCCTTGCTTCGGGGGAAGACTGACGGCGATATGGTTTTCTGTATGATCAACCTGAGCCGCCGTTTTCTTTCCGTGCGCTTCGACGGGAGCGAAATTCCGCTGCCGGAAGGGAAGTGGCGCGATTTGCTGTCGGGAGCGGCCTTCATGCATCCGGGAAAAATTCAGATGAAAATCGAACCATTTCAGATCTGCTGGTATATAATCACAGATCCGGAGAATGAGGATGCGGAATGATGAAAAGAGATCCCGGCTTCACACCCGTCTGAATGAACTGGCTCCCTTTGTACTCGCTTTTTCCGCGGGAAAGGATTCGGCGTTTCTGGCGAAGGAGGCATCAGCTGCGGTCGGTAGGAACCGGTTTACCGCTGTATTCATCGATTCTGCCCTGTCTTCGGCTCATGATCACCGGAGACTGGAATATTTCCGTAAACGGATGGATCTCGCGGTTCAGGTAGTCAGGCTCGACCCCTTCAGCGAAAAGGAGATTGTGCGAAACGATCCGGATCGCTGCTATTACTGCAAGCGTTTCCTCTTCGGATCTCTGAAGCGATGGATGGAAAAGGAGAAGTTGCCTTCACGGCTGATTGACGGCAGTACGGCGTCGGATGCGGCGGCGTATCGTCCCGGGGCGCGGGCCGCAGCAGAACTCGGTGTCGTTTCGCCGTTGCAGGAAGCCGGCTTCACTTCGGCCGAGATCGCCGAGTCCATGAAAGATTGGCGTGTTCCAGCGGTTTTTACTCTTTCTTCCAGCTGCCTGGCCACAAGAGTTCCCTATGGTCGGCCATTGAATCAGGCTCTTTTGAAACGCATCGAGGCGATGGAGGAATTCTGGCATGAGCGGGGCGTTTTCGATATACGGTGTCGGGCCATAGAGGCCGGTTGCCGGATCGAGGTGCCCCGGAACCGGTTGAGCCGGGTTCTGAAGAATCGTGAAACGGCTCTGGAGAGAGCATGGGCCATCGGTTTCCGGTGGCTGGCCCTGGATCTCGATCCGGTACGGTGCGGCCCGTGGGATCCCGCTGAAACGGATCAAGAGCGGTAATGATGTCCCTGCTGATCGAGCTGTTTTATTCCCTTTTTCCCATTATCGCTCCCATCGCCCTGGGTTATCTGTGCCGCAAGCTGTCTCTGTTCACATCGGAGCATGCGGCTCTGTTCCGCACCCTGGTGGTCCGGGTGACCGTACCGTTCCTGATCTTCAAAAACCTGTCCAAGGCGGATCTCGCAGCGGTCTCTCAGGCTTTGCCTGTAACGGCGGCCTTTCTGACAGTCAGTCTGTTGTACGCTGCAAGCGGTTTCGGTCTGGCCCGCAAACTGTTTTCTCACAGGCGCTTATGTTCCAGTTACGTGTTCGGAACCTTCGTCGGGAATTATGCTTTTCTGGGCTGGGGGGTTCTGCTCATCTTCTGGGGAGAGGCGGCGTTGACCCGGGCTGTTTTTTTCTCCATGTTTTTCTGGCCGGGTTTCATCGTTATCGGTTTTTTCCTGGTACGGTTGACGAATTCGGGAGAACGTTCCGGACAAGGTGGGAAGGCGCCCGTTACCCGTCTGCTTCTTCAGAACGCCTCCATTCCAATCGGGACGGTTGTTCTTTCCCTGTTCTGTAATTTCTACCGAATCGTACCTCCCAAACCGGTTTGGACGGTGATCGATCAGTTTGCCGGAATCACGGTGCCCTTGATCCTGTTTGCCGTCGGCCTTTCACTGAAGATCCGGATGCCTGCTTCCGACATGAAGGTGGTGCTGCTGGCTTCGGCTCATCGTCTGATTCTGGGCGGGTTGATCGGCTGGCTGGCGGCGGAACTGGTCGGATTGCTTTTTCCGTTGGATCCGCTTTCCGTCAAGGTGGTCGTTCTGCAGGCCGTCATGCCCACGGCAACGATGAGCCCCTTCTTCGCCGCCTACAGCCGGATGGACGATCGGCTGCTGGGTTCCATCATCGCCGTATCCACCCTGATCTCCCTGTTCACCCTGCCCCTGTGGCGCATCGTCCTCGATCGGATGTACGGCTGACATTGTTTTGGTTTTTTCTTGCGGTTGCTGTCGGGGATCGTGGGGGACGGTGGCTAACAATTTAACATTTTTTAGGTCAAATCGGCTTTGCCTGCGGCTACGCCGGGTCAGGACCGGCTACGTTTTCAACTACGCCGAGTCAGGAAAAAAAAGACGAAAACAAAACATGTCGCCTTGTTGTAGGGTTTGATGAATCAAACCCCTACATGGAGAAAGGGCGCCGTGATATTGGGAGAAGTCATTTCGTATACCTGATTTGTTGTCCGGCGGGTGTGGGGAAACGTCAGGTAAAAAAGGAGAAATAATTGAAGAAACGTTTTTTGCTGTTTGTCATGCTTGGAGTTATTTCGGCAATTGTGTTGAGTCAGAGTCATAAAAAAGACAGCCGAACTCAATTAAAGAAGGAAGATGGCCAAAATGAATATGAAGCGGACGCCATTTCCAATCTGGATATGTTAAAGGCTCTGGAAATTGCTGGAGTTCGGATATTTAAATTTGAACTAGGTGAATTAATAAAAAATGTAGAATACGCCTTTTGGCGGATGAATATAAAGATGGAAAAGTGATCGGATCGGAACTCATTTTTGATGACGACAATGAATATCATTATTATGAAACGGGTAAAAAAGAATACTTTCTCGATTTTATCGATCAGATCAAACTTTTTACTAAAACTGAGGAACAAAGGATAATAATCTACGCCGATACGGATAAATTCAGGACAAAAAAGGAACTGGCAATAAAAAAGACTGAAGAGGAACAATTTTTCGTTTGGAGACGGTATAGAAATTCCAAATGGAAATTAAACGAGAAGATTCCGCTGATTTTATATGCGTCTTCATGGAAGGATCCGAAACATGGTTTCCAGCGCTTTTGTGGTGCCGTCATCCTGTCACCAGACGATGAGAAGACTAAAGAATTGCTTTCAAATTCACCAAACTATTTTCTAGTATCTTACCTCGTTTCTGAGATTATTGAAGAGAAATGACCTAAAAAAATCCAATACAAATGATCGGTTTAGAAGCGAATGAACGGAAATTTTAGGTCAAAAATGGGAAAAAGTGGAGGTAATGGAAAACTGGTTGTAGTATTATTAATAAAGAAAATTTCCAGGAGAAAAAATGGAAACAAAGTTAAAAATGATCTGCTGGAAAGGCGAGAAATATTGGGTGGGAAAACTGTTGGATCACCCCGAAATCATGTCTCAAGGCGAAACAATCGAGGAATTAGAGGAAAATATGAAGGATGCGTTCCGGCTGATGACGATGGATGATGTTCCGGAGCAGCATGAAATAAGCCCATATTTCCCAGATAGAAACTCAAAAAGTCGTTGCAAAACACGTTGAGAAGGCCTATAATAAAGGATGAAACAGGCTTTTCAACGAGTGAAACCGAGAGATCTGTTGGGTGAGAGGAAAAAAGGGGGTTTGCGGCTCCAATTTGATCCCTCCGTGAAGCTGGAATTTCACGGCGCCAGGATATCCAGCGACGGGGGCTTGTTGCTTTTCAGGGAGCTGGATGAAGTTCTTGGCTTGACCAAACTGGCAGGAACCTTTCTTCAAGACTTTCGGGCTGGTGCCAATATACGGCATACGATGACCGCCTTGCTGCGCCAGGCCGTATTCGGACGTTTGGCGGGTTACGAAGACACCAATGATGCCGAACGATTGCGAGCCGATCCGACCATGCGTCAGATCGTAGGCGGCCGAGCCAGAAAGCACCTGGCAGCATCTACCAGCCAGATGAGTCGTTTTGAGACTGAGATTCTATCCCGCGATGCAAATGTCCAGGCATTGGCCGACTTGAATGGGAAATGGATCATGGAAGCCAATCGGCATTCCAGGACCAAGGATTTGATATTGGACATGGACAGCTCGGAAAGCCCGACCCACGGCCGCCAGGAAGGTTCTGCCTGGAACGGTCATTTCGCATGCACATGCTATCATCCGTTGTTTTGCTTCAATCAGCATGGGGATCTGGAGCGGGCCATGCTGAGAAGGGGCAATGTGCATAGTGCGGCCAATTGGCGGTCGGTGCTCGAGCCTGTGGTGGCTCGTTATCGGACGGCCATGATGAATCGGTATTTTCGGGGCGATGCGGCCTTTGCCCAACCTGAACTCTATGAGTATCTTGAAGCCGAGCATTTCCACAATGCCATCCGACTGCCTGGTAACGATATATTGCACAGGGAGATCGAACACTTGACGACCCGGCCTGTTGGCCGGCCATCCTTCAAACCTCAGGTTTTCTATCATGGCTTCATGTATCAGGCGAAAAGTTGGAACAGGCCTCGGCGTGTCGTAGCCAAGGTGGAGTGGCATCATGACGAGTTGTTCCCGAGAGTCGGCTTCATTGTGACCGATCTGAACCGCCGGGCCAAGAACGTGGTACGCTTCTACAACAAGCGAGGCACAGCCGAGCAGTGGATCAAAGAAGGCAAACTGGCGATCACCTGGACCCGGCTGTCTTGTCATGGGTTTCGGGACAATGAAGTCCGTCTGCAACTCTTCTCCCTGGCGTACAACGTCGGCAATTTCCTTCGCACTCTG
>CAYMND010000227.1:0-5255 GCA_964391685.1 uncultured Clostridia bacterium
CCAGATCGAGGTCATCGGCGAAGCGGGGGAGGGACGTACGGCGATTCGGGAAATCCGGAACCAGAAACCCGATCTGATTTTTCTGGATGTACAGATGCCTGTCCTGACGGGATTCGATGTGCTGGAACTGCTGGGAGAGGAAGCGCCGCTGGTGGTTTTCGTCACCGCCTACGACCAGTACGCCGTGGAAGCTTTCGAACTGAGGGCCATGGATTATATCCTCAAACCGGTGACGCCTTCTCGCATGGCCAAGACCATCCAGCGACTGGAGGAGACCCTGTGGGACCGGACACAGCAACGGCAGAAGGCCGACACGTTGGTGGACGAGCACCACAAGAGCCAGGGGCCGTTGAACCGCGTACTGATCCAGAACCGCGGAGAAGTGACCATCCTGAAAGTGGAGGATATCATCTATATCGAGGCCAAGGGAGATTATCTGGCTTTCGTCACCTCCAAAGGGAGACAGCTCAAATACGAACGGATGAACCGAATCGAATCGTGGCTGGACCCCAGACGATTTTGCAGAGTGCACCGTTCGTACATTGCGGCCCTGGACTGTATCGAGCGGATCGAACCGTACAGCAAGGACGATCGGGTTGCCATCCTGCGTTCCGGGCACAAAATTCCGGTCAGCCGCAGCGGATACGATCTGCTGATGGAACGTCTGGGTTGAGGGAATGAAAGGTTTCGGTTGTATTCACGTTTCAAGGATAATATAATGGCATACGATGCTTCGACGCTTCAAACCCATTGATCTGACCATCGCTGTCCTGGCCCTGCTGACCCTCGTGGCCTACCTGTTCAAGTTTTCCGGCCTTTTCCCTCTGTTTCTCTGGAGCAGCGTCATCGTCCTGATTTTTCGCCTGCTCTTTCTGGTCAAAAAGAAACTGTTCTGGAAAGTGCGCAACCGACTCATTTTTTCCGGACTTTTTTTTGTTGTCACCCCCCTCTTTTTTCTGACGATCCTCTATTTCTACATCACCAACATCATCGTCGCCCAGTACGGGAACACCATTATCGACAACATCCTGCAGAACCAGCTCAACGAGCTGGAGATCGCCTCGGACAACTATCTGCGCCTGCAGAATCCCTTTCTGATGCAGCAGCAGGTTTCCCTCTACCTGAAGTTCAATCCGGAATACATCAATGTGGTTTTCAGTCAGGAAGACAGTGAAGGCGTGTACGAACCGTTTCTGACCTATCCCTCCGGGGTCGCCATCCGGGACCTGCCGGCACACGATCTGAAGGGCTTTTTTTCCGTTGGCGACAAGCTGTACCAGGGAGTGCTCAAGTCACAGGGCAAATTCCGTGTGTTTCTGGCTTTTCAGGTGCAGCAGGATTTCTTCGACGAAATTTCCAGCATCAGCGACTTCAAGATCCGATATCAGCATCCGTCGGAAAAGCCTCCGCAGCTTCAGGTCAATCTCAGGGCGGAGTCCATCGATATCGGTGAGGATCACGTTTTTGCCTTTCCCTGGACCTACAACTACAGCTACTATCGGCTCGATCCCGACAACCAGCATCCTCAGCGGCCGATGGAGGGTACCTTCTACCTGCTCATCGACTACAACAAGATTCTGAAAAAGCTGCAGACCGGAGGCCCCGTATCCGACAGCCGGCGCACGATGGACGCCATCTACTTCCTGATTGTCCTTTTCGGGACCTTCATCGTCATCTCTTTTGTCATCGGTTTCCGCAGCGTTCGCACCATCACCCGGTCCATCAACCTCATCACCCGGGGGACCCAGCGTATCCGAAACGGCGATTTTACCTATCGAATCCGCACCAAATCCGGAGACCAGCTGCAGTATCTGGCCGATTCCTTCAATGAAATGGCCCGAGGTGTCAATCTGCTGCTGGAAGAGGAGAAGGAGAAGCAACGCCTGGAGGAAGAGCTGCGCATCGCCCGGACGATACAACTGAAACTTCTGCCCAGGGAAAATTATTCTTGTGAGCGGTTTTCCCTGGCGGCGGCCAATATTCCGGCCGACGAGATCGCCGGCGATTATTTCGATTATTTTCACAACGAAGAAGGACAACTTCTGTTTCTGGTGGCGGACGTGTCCGGGAAAGGAGCGTCGGCGGCGTTCTACATGGCCGAGTTGAAAGGGTTGATGAATTACCTGCAGCGCTTTTCCGCCTCACCTCGCGACATATTGCATCAGTGTCACAGCAGCCTGTGCGACTCCTTTGAGAGGGTGACATTCATCACTGTCAACATGGCCCTGGTGGATACGACGCTTCATCGGCTGACTCTGGCCCGGGCCGGGCATACACCGGCCGTCTTCTATCAGGCGGCCCGGAAGCAATGCACCATTCTCAATCCTTCCGGAATGGCCATCGGTCTCAGCAATTTCAGCCGTGACAAAATCGAGGAACTCACTCTGGATCTCGATGACGGAGACATCCTGTTCTTTTTCTCCGACGGGCTGTCGGAAATTCTCAATGATCAGGAGGAGATGCTGGGTGTAGAAAACCTGTCGCGCCTGATCTGCCGGTACGCTCATCTCGAGAGTGGTCAGATCCGTGAAAAAATCCTGGAATACAGCAACGATTTCGCCGCCGAGGAACACAAATGCGACGACCTGACCTTTATACTCTTTAAATATCACAAGGCCTGAAGAGTGATCATGACTGAAATCGAAAAAATCATGAATTATTCGTTCCGCAACCACGCTCTGCTGCAGAACGCCCTGATTCACAAGTCTTTCAACGAGGGCAGCCGCAAGGACCTGCCGGATAACGAAAAGCTGGAGTTTCTGGGCGATTCGGTGATCAACCTGGTGGTGACCGAAAACCTCTACCGGCGGTTTCCTTCCTGGAATGAAGGGGATTTGTCGAAATTGAAGGCCCATCTGGTTTCCAGCTCTTTTCTGAACGAGCTGGCCCAGAACCTCGGCCTCAGCCAGTTCCTGGTTCTGGGAAAAGGGGAAGAGAAAAACGACGGTCGACAGAACCCGAAGCTCATCGCGTCTCTTTTCGAGGCGTTGGTGGGTGCGGTGTATCTGGACAGCAATTTCCGCGTAGCCAGTCAGGTTTTTCTGCCGCTTTTCGAACCTTTCCTCTCCAAACTCCACGATCGGGAGTCCCGCATCAACGATTACAAATCGGAATTGCAGGAACTGGTGCAGAGCCGTCACACTCTGCTGCCCAGCTATCGTATCCTGAACCAGGAGGGGAAAGCGCCTTCGCTGATCTTCACCGTGGCGGTTTTTCTCGGGGATCACGAGCTGGGCCGCGGTACGGGTAAAAACAAGCGTCAGGCGGAACAGAACGCCGCCGCCAACGCGTTGTCTCTTCTCAACAAGGGTCAGGATTACCGGCAGATTTCCGACGTGTTCTTCGTGACCAAGGAGTAAAAATAGAACGATGATTACCCGATGCCCGAGCTGTGGTGCACCTCTGGAGGACGGTTCCATTCAGTGCCCCTACTGCAAGAGCCGTCTGGACGTGGATTTGAAGGCCATCCACAAAAACACGACCATCGTACCGGAAAGCAAAAGACGCTGTCCCCACTGCAATGTCTATATGAATACCATCGACCTCTCTTCCGGGGCCGGTCCCTTCCTGATTGAACGCTGCCCGGTCTGTTACGGTCTTTTCTTCGATCCCGGCGAATTGGAGAAGATTCTCGAGCGGGGGGTCAGCAACGCCTTTGTCATCGATTACAATATGCTGGACAAACTGGCCGATGAGCAGCGCGACCGGCGGGAGACGGTCAAGTACATTCCCTGCCCGGTTTGCGGCAAGCTCATGAACCGGATCAATTACGGCACTCGGAGCGGAGTGGTGGTGGACAGCTGCCGGGATCACGGAGTCTGGCTGGATGCCGGAGAGCTCAAGCGCCTTCTGGAATGGACCAAGGCCGGAGGGCTGATGTTTCACCAGAAGGTGGCGGAGGAACGAAAGAAAGTTGAGGAGCAGCAGGCGAAACGCAGGCAGGGACAGTTGGCTGCGGATCCCGGAGCCGCGGAAGCGGATTTCACTTTTTTCGGTCCAAAGATGGCCGGAGGCCCGTACGATTTCCGCCGGCATGAGTCCGGTTTTCTGGATATCCTGGGGGATCTGGCCCGGTATCTGATGAGGCAGATCAGGTAGCCTGGTTTTCCTTGGCTGCCCGGATGAACGAGGTAAACAGGGGGTGAGGCGTCAGGGGCTTGCTCTTGAATTCCGGGTGGAACTGGCAGCCGATGAACCAGGGGTGCTCTCTCAGCTCGACGATCTCCACCAGATTGCGTTCCGGATTCTTGCCGCTGATGATCATGCCGTTTTCCTCGATGACGCGTTCAAACTCCGGGTTGAACTCGTAACGGTGGCGGTGCCGTTCGAGGATTTTGTCACTGTTGTACACGGATTGGGCGAGGGTTCCTTTTTTCAACAGGCAGGAAAAGTTGCCCAGGCGCATGTTGTGCCCCATGGAGTCGACGCCCTGCAGTTCTTTCAGTTTCTTGAACACCAGGTTGGCTGGGGTTTCGTCGAACTCGCCGGAATGAGCGTCCTTGATGCCGGCCACGTTGCGGATGAATTCGATGGAAGCCATCTGCATGCCGAGGCAGATGCCGAAGAACGGGCGTTTGCGGGTGCGTGCGAATTCCACCGCCTTGATCATGCCTTCGATGCCCCGGATGCCGAACCCTCCCGGCACCAGGATTCCGTGGGCATCGGCGAACAGCTCGTCCAGGTTCCAGTGGGTGATGTCATCCGATTCGACGATGTCGATCTGTACTTTTACTCCGTTGGCCACCCCGGCATGGTACAAGGCTTCGTAGAGGCTCTTGTAAGAATCACCGTGCTGGACGTATTTCCCGACGACGCTGATGTTGACCTCCCGGCTGCAGGTTTCGCTGGCATCGATCCACTGTTCCCAGGCCGAAAACGATTCACTTTTCTTGGGTAAAGCCAGCTTTTTCAGAATGGCTTCGCCCAGTCCCTGGTCCCGGAAACGCAGGGGAATCTTGTAGATGTTGTCCACGTCCAGGGCGCTGATGACATTTTCGTAGCGCAGATTGGTGAAGAGGGCGATTTTTTTCTTGATTTCCGCGGAGAGATCGACTTCGCTGCGGCAAAGCAGAAAGTCGGGCTGAATCCCGATTTCCAGCAGGGCCTTGACACTGTGCTGGGTGGGCTTGGTCTTGAGTTCTTTGGCCGCCTTGATGTAGGGAACCAGAGTCAGGTGGATGAAGGTGAAGTCCTCCCGTTCCAGTTCCAGGCCGATCTGGCGGATGGATTCCAGAAAGGGCAGTCCTTCGATGTCG
>CAYMND010000228.1:0-5227 GCA_964391685.1 uncultured Clostridia bacterium
TTTTCGGCGTAGTGAAAGCGCCAGCGTCCGGACAGGCATTGGATGTTTTCGGCTTTGGCGGGAAAGAAATGGGCCCGGGGCGCTTCACGCCCCCGCGACAGCATGAAGGGATTCTCCAGATCGGGATGGCCGGTGGATTGCTCGGCGAAAAGCATGCCCCCGAAAACGACCAGGGTTATGGACAACAGCAGGGTTCCAAATTTGCAAACCATGGTATTCCTCACTTGACCGGTGTGATGATGCCCAGCCAGCCGCCGCCGGAAGTCATCTTGAGGACCATCGGCAACCCCCGGGTGACATTCATGGTTCCGAAACGATAATCGGAGGCCATCCGATCGGCGTTGGGCCCGTCTTCCATATATTCCATCCGGTAATTACCCGTCGACAGAAAAGACAGATCCAGCAGAATCTCCCGGGCTGTCCAGTCGGTCAAGGACGCCAGATACCATTGGTCTCCTTTTCGCCGGGCCAAGACCAGATAATCCCCCACTTTGGCCTCCAGCACATGGGTTTCATCCCAGGTGGTGGGGATGCGGGCCAGAAAACGGGCACAGGCTTCCTCCCGGCGGTACTGGCTGGGAGAATCGCAGAGCATCTGCAGCGGGCTCTCGTAGACCACATACATGGCCATCTGGTGGACACGGGTCCCCTGACTCATGGGCCGATTGAAACGAGCAAAGAACTCTTTTTGACCGGCATTGTCCATCGCACCGGGAGTATAGTCCATCGGTCCGGCACTCATACGGATAAACGGCAGCAGAAGATCGTGATCGGGAGTGATCTCATCGCTCCATTTACTGTGTTCCAGTCCCATGACCCCTTCGTAACTGAGCACGTTGGGAAAGGACCGGTGCAGTCCGGTCGGCTTGAAGGCACCGTGAAAATCCACCAGCAGCTGTCTCTTGGCGGCCTCCCGTGCCACCCGGGCATAAAAATTGACCATATACTGGTCGGCCCGCTGCATGAAATCAACCTTCACCCCTTTCACCCCCCAGCTACGGTAGGTCTCAAGTATATTCTCCATGTCCTGATCCAGAGGTTTCCACAGGAGCCACAGAATGATCCCCACCCCACGCTCGCGACCGTAGGCAATCAGTTCATCCACCCGCAACCCGGGTTTGAAATGCAGCACATCGGTGGTGGTTCTGGACCAGCCTTCATCCAGGATGACATATTCGATACCGAAATCGGCAGCGAAATCGATATATTCCTTGTATGTTTCCGTGTTCAGCCCCGCCTTGAACGGCACACCAAAGAGGTTGCAGGCATTCCACCAGTCCCAGGCCACCTTGCCCGGCTTGACCCAAGACCAATCCGCCTCTTCCTCCGGAGCTGAAAGTTCATAGACCAGATCCCTGCCCAACAGGTCCCGGTCATCATCCGTTATCGTGACGATTCGCCAAGGTAAAGTCCGGGGACCGGTGACCCTTGCGATACGGTTGTTGTCTTCAGTGATCACTTCGTTGCGATCCGGCCCCTTTTCTTTGGGCACAGCACCGATCACCACTCCCGGAAAACGACTTCCGAGTCCCTTCCCCGTCCGTCGCAGGAACATACATGGGTAATCCGCCACATCGGATTCGTTGAAAAGCAAAGAGATCCCTTTATCGCTCTTCACCAGCAACGGCAGGTGGGCGGTCTGCCCCTCCTGCAGAGAACTCAGCGGTGCAATCTGGTACCGTCCCTCGTAATGGGACTGCAAACTCTTCTCTTCCGGAAAGAAGACCGTCGAATCTTCCGGAAGTGAGAATTCAATTTTCTCATGCCTGATTTCGATGTTCCCCGGTTCCCGGATTTCCAGGCGAAAGGCCACAGCCCGGTTGTACAGACGAAAAGCTATGGAAAGCCCATGGTCGCCATCGAGCACAACCTCCCGGTATTCCGAGTCAACATCCGAATCTCGGCGGGAAATCACCGGAACAATCCGTTCCCGGCGAATCCGATTGAGTCTTCGCACCCAGGTCACCTTTTCCGGAGCATGGGTTGTGGTGTACAAGTCCAGATCGTCCACCCGAAACACCTCAGCGCCTTTGTAAAGTACGGTAAACGCCAGATTCGATTCGGTACTCACTCCCAGTTCCAGACTGGAATCCACCGATCGGTACGACCAGCCTTTCGCCGGTATCGCCACGGTGAAACCGCTGATTAGAAATCCCAGCCAAAAGACACGTATCCCGTTCATTGATCACCTCTTATCCGCCGGTATCTACTGCCAATGTTATCGTTAACACAACGAGAAAAGTATTTCAGAACTCGATACCGCTGTCAAGATGGAGGGTATTTATTTATCCAGGATCCAATCCGTTTCAGGAAAGATTCTCACGGCAGACGATTTCAATCGGGGTGTAGATATGATCCGGTACTTCTTCCTTCAGTGCCAGATGACGGTACAAAGACATGACTCCGAGGTATCCGTAATCCTCCGGCTTCTGACTGATCAGGAAATCGATGCTGCCCTCACGAAGGCAATCAAGGTTCCTGTCGATAAGGTCGAAACCGACACAGGCGATATGGTCCGTATCGGTTTTCGGGCGACAGATGCAATTGTAGGGGAAAGTATTGGCGTTGTTGACGAACAGCCCCTTCATGTCAGGATGTCGTTTCTGGATGTCATCCAGTACCAAACTCAGGTGGTCTCCGGCAGCCGCCAGATCGACTTCCTCGACCACGATCCGGATGTCCCGCCTGTCGGCCAGATATTCACAGAATCCCTTTTTGCGCTCCTCTAGATGAAAATCACTGGGAAGATGCTTGACAACGGCCACCTCCCCGCCGTTCGGAAGCAGCAATCCCATCAGGTGCCCGGCCACCCGGCCAGCCCGATGACTGTCCTGGCCGATCACCGTCAGAGGCGTTGTATCGGGCAGAAAGGAATCGATGAAGACGTATGGAAGGGAATCGGGCAGCCCTGCGGTCAGTTCCAGAAACCCCTCGGCAAGCACAGGCGCCATGATCAGACCGTCGAGTTTGTTCAGGTCCAGTTGGCGGACGGCCTGGCAAAACGATACTTTTCCAGCGGCCATATCGAAGAAATAACTCTCCACTCGTACGTTGAGGCGAGCCAACTCATATGAGGCCTTGCGGATCCCCTTCAGAGGGAGCTCCCAATATTCACAGAACGGACCGGGTTGGGGCATCAGCACACCGAAGTTGAAGGTCTTCCCGGTCTTCAGGGCACTGGCAAACATATTCGGTTTGTAATCCAAGTCCCTGATGATGGTACGCACCCGTTTCTCGGTTTCGGCGGCCACCCGGCCCCGATTGTGCAGTACTCGGTCCACCGTCCCGATGGACACCTGTGCCAGCCTGGCAATTTCTTTTATGCTCTTTCTCTGCATACCCGGTTTCCTCTCTGAAAAGCACAAGATAAACTCAAAAGTGCATTCGGTCAAGAGGCATCTCTTCTTGACTTCCCGTATCAGGCATGCTAATGGAGGTAACGTACACGCATTTTCTTCTCGGGAGTCACATGATTCGTACGTTCTGGATTATCAAAGCAGTTCTTTTCGGGCTGTTTTCAATCTTATCCGCTGAGGCAAATGAAATGAAGATCAATCAACGTGAATTCGGCAGGATGCCTTCAGGTGAAATCATTCCGCTTTACACGCTGCAGAACAGTCACGGCCATTCGATCAGCGTAACCCCCTTCGGAGCCATCATTACCTCCATCATCGTTCCGGACCGGGAAGGAAAACCCGGCGATGTGGTTCTGGGATACGACAGGCTGGAGGATTATCTCCGGGAGAATCCCTACTTCGGCTGCGTGGCCGGCCGCTACGCCAATCGCGTCGCCAAGGGAAAATTCAATATCGAGGGAAAGGAATACATCCTGACGATCAACGACGGACCCAATCACCTTCATGGAGGCACTGACGGATTCGACAAGAAAATCTGGCAAACCAGAACAATCAGCGAAGAAGAATTCGTAGGCATCGAACTGAGCTGCCGAAGCCCGGACGGCGAAGAGGGCTACCCCGGCAATCTGGAGGTCACGGTTCGATATACCTGGAACGACAGAAACGAACTGCGCGTCGAGTACCAGGCAACCAGCGACAAGATCACGATCTGCAACCTGACTCAGCACAGCTACTTCAACCTGCGGGATGCAGGCCGGACCCCCATTCTGGATCACCTGCTGATGATCGACGCCGAAACAATCACCCCGGTGAACGAAACCCTCATCCCCACCGGCGAATACATGCAGGTGGCATCCTCACCGTTCGATTTCCGCAAGCCGACGGCCATCGGCCTGAACATCGGTTCGGATCATCCGCAGATCGAATTCGGCAAAGGGTACGACCACAATTTCGTTCTGAAGGGAAAAGCCGGAGAGCTCCGTCCGGCAGCCGTACTGACCGATCCTGCCAGCGGCCGCAGCCTGACTGTCTCCACCACAGAACCGGGGCTGCAGTTCTATTCCGGAAACTTCCTGGATGGCAGGCTGAAGGGAAAAGGCGGAACGGTCTACGGGCTTCGCCACGGACTTTGCCTCGAGACCCAGCATTTTCCCGACTCCCCCAATCATAACCGTTTCCCTTCGACACTGCTGAAGCCGGGGGAGATCTATTCCAGCACCACGGTCTATACTTTCGGATTGACGCGATAACAACGAACACAGAGGACCCGGACAACTGGTATCGGCCGCCCGGTATCTTCTGCCAGATACTCGACAAAAATAACCATCATCATTCACAGGGTCAATCGCAACCCCGCAGGTCCTCTGCAACCTCTCGTCCCAGTCATGGCAACAAAACCTTCCTTTGACTGGTTTTACAGAGTGTAAAGCTCGAAAAAAAGGAGGGCAAAATGGCTGAGGGAAAAGTGTTGACCCGAACATTTTCAATTCTTCTTCTGTCTCTTCTTGTTTCTTCCGGAAGCGCAGGGGCAGCATTGACCGGAGCCCGGATCCAGAATCTCGATCGATTCTTCCGTCAACAGATCGAAAGTCATCCTATCACCTCCCTCAATATCGCTGTCGCTTACGGAAAACAGATCGTCTGGTCCGGAATCTACGGTGTCAAGGACCTCGACACACAGGATGCCATCGATTCAGAAACCCTCTTCCACCAGGGCTCGATTTCCGAAACCGTCACCTTGGCCACTTTCATGCATCTCTGGGAATCTGAAAATCTCAATCTCGATTCGGACATCAGCACCCTGCTGCCTTTCCCGGTCCGGCATCCTGATTATCCAGACGCACCGATCACCTTTCGCATGCTGATCACCC
>CAYMND010000229.1:0-5170 GCA_964391685.1 uncultured Clostridia bacterium
GATATCCTTCTCCATCCAGTTCCTTGATGAACTGTTTCTGTTCCAGTTTGAAACCGTGAATTACGGCTCCGATCTCCGGACCTTCCGCCGTGGCGGTCCCTTTACCGCCGCAGCCGGACAATATCACCATCGCCAGGACGATGATCATCGCGATACAATACTCTTTCTTCATCATACCTCCTGTTGTTTTCATCTATGATTCAAAGCACTCCGTTCAAAAGAGTTTCGGCACTGCTTCAAACATACGCAATGATAAAGCTATTTTATGACACAAAATCAGACAAAAGAAGATCAACACTCACATTTTTTTGTTTCTGAACCTGAAGTGCCACTTTCTGTATCCTTCCGGTGGCTGCGGGCCAGTCGGTAGAAACGGATCAGTTGGGCCGTCGAACTGTCATGATGACCGAGATCTCCGTTTCCGTCCTCCTTGAGCTCCGGCAGAATGACCTTACCCATTTCCTTTCCCAATTCTACGCCCCACTGGTCAAAGGAAAAGATATTCCACAACACTCCGAGGGTAAAGATTTTGTGTTCGTACATGGCCACCAGCTGCCCCAGGGTGAACGGCGTCAGCCGTTCGACCAGAATGCTGGTGGAGGGCCGGTTACCCGGAAACTGTCTGAATTTCTGAATGAAATCTTCTGGATCCGGATTTTCGCGGCCGAAGGCAAGACTTTCGGTCTGGGCGAAGAAATTGGCCATCAGTTTATGATGATGATCACTGATGGGATTGAGAGAATGAATGAAACCGATAAAATCGCAGGGCACCAATCGGGTTCCCTGATGAAGTAATTGAAAAAAAGCGTGCTGACCATTGGTGCCGGGAGCCCCCCAGGTAATCGGAGTTGTCATATAACGCACCGGAACACCCTGTCGATCAACACCTTTACCGTTGGACTCCATCTCTCCCTGCTGCAGAAAAGCCGGGAAAAGCGAAAGATAGTGGTCGTAGGGCAGGACAGCGTGGGTATGCGCATCCAGGAAACTGCTGTACCAGAAAGCCAGGAGGGCCATCAGAACCGGAATGTTTTCCTCCAGAGGTTTTTTGCGGAAGTGGTGGTCCATCTGATGCATGCCCCGCAGAAATTCCATGAACCGTTCACCGCCGATGGAAATGATCAACGGCAGAGCAATGGCCGATGAAAGGGAGAACCGACCGCCCACCCAATCCCAAAAGGGAAAGATTGCCGACTCACTGACACCGAAAGCCTTCGCCCGTTCCGGCTCGGCGGTCACTGCCGCAAAATGGGCATCCAGATTGGACACTCCCGGAAGCCGGCTTTGAAGCCAGCTGCGGGCGGTCTGAGCGTTGGTCATGGTCTCCTGTGTGGTGAAGGTCTTCGAAGCCACGATGAACAGAGTCCGTTCCGGATCGAGGTGCCGTACCGTCTCGGCGAATTCGCTGCCGTCCACATTGGCGACGAAGGAGACCGTGATCTCATCGTGAGCGTACCGGGAGAGGGCGAAAGCGGCCATGCGCGGTCCCAGGTCCGATCCGCCGATTCCAAGGTTGACCACGTGCCGCAACGGCTTTCCGGCGGCACCGAAGATTCTGCCGGTCCTGAAATTCTCGGCGAAGTCCCGGCAACGGGTGAGGGAGGAAAAAACTTCCGCCATCACATCCCTGCCGTCAACCTCCATAGGCCAGGCACTGAGATTGCGCAATGCAACATGAAGTACGGCCCGCTTTTCGGTGACATTGATGGGCTGCCCGGAAAACATGGCCTCCCTTTCCGTTTCCAGACCGCAGATTTTCGCATACTCCAGCAGTAGAGCCAAGGCCTTCTCATCCCAGAGATTTTTTGAGAAATCCATCAGGATGTGTTCCGTATAGCGGGTAAAACGGTCAACCCGATTCGGATCGCCGGCGAAGAACTCCCGCAGATGCCGTTTCCCGATTTTTGCAGCATGCTCCGACAACTCCCGCCAGATATCCAGTCGATCCACCGGTCGGGTGTTCCGTTTATTCTCCATTCTGACCTCCATCCCTCCTGAAGGCACCGGCCTCGAAAAGATCCTGAAGCAGGGCGCTCAACTGAGTGATCTGAAACGGCTTGGGCAAATAATAAGGAAGCCGGCAGGAAAAAATCTGACGTTCCAGATAGTCCCGGTTGTAGCCGCTGGCGATGACAACCGGGCAGCGGCAGCCCATCTCGTGCAGCCGTTCATACGTTTCTTCGCCTCCGATACCGGGCATCTCCACATCCAGCAGGATCAGTGCGATCCGGTCCCTGTTTCTCTCGAACAGACTCAGCCCTCCCTCGCCGTCGGTTGCGGTCAAGGTGTCGATCCCCAGAGTCATCAGCATCTCCGCCCCAATATCCCGAACCACCGACTCGTCATCAATCAGAAGGACGGGGCCGGGCAGTGAAAATACCGACTGATCGATTCTTTCATCCCGATTCACCGCTTTTTGCGGTTTTTCCCCCGGCAGGAGAATGGTGAATGTCGTCCCTTCACCCGGAACCGATTGAACTTCAATGGAGCCGCTGGCCTCACTGATCAGAGTCTGAACCGTTTCCAATCCGATGCCCGTACCGTGTTCTGTGGCTTTCGTCGAAAAGAAAGGTTCGAAAATCCTGTCCAGATGCTCCCTGGGAATGCCGCATCCGTTGTCGCTCACACAGATCCGCACGTATTCTCCATCCATCAATTTCTCATCCCCTGCCAGCTTGCGCCGGTCGAGTTCGATCAACAGTTCGGGCCGGTCAACCCACTTCATGGCATCCCGGGCATTGACCACCAGATTCACGACAATCTGTGAAATCTTGGTCTGATCCATCAAGACCCAGAGATCCTGAACCTTATTGTCAATTCGGACCTTGATCCCCTGCAGATTGGGCTTGAGCAGATCCACAGTCTGATTGACCACCTGGTTGAGCAGAACCGGTTTTTCCCGGTCCAGCCTCTGCCTGGAAAATTGATGGATGCGACTGATCAATTCCGAAACCTGTTCACCGGACTGGGCGATGATTTCCACGTCCTTCTGCAATTCGGAATCCGCCGGGATCTTCTTTCTCAGAATCGAAGCCCGCCCCAGTATTCCGGTCAACATATTGTTGAGGTCATGAACGATACCCCGCGTCAGCATACCCAGGGCGCCCATTTTTTGAGCCTCGCTCAACGACTTCTGCAACGCCCTCATGGCAGTAATGTCCTCGATGCTGACCACCACGTTGGCACCATTGTTATAAATGGGATAGAAGTTCATGTTGACCAGACGGGACATTCCGTGGATCACCAGTTCGTTTTCAGACCGGAACTGGGAACGCCCGATGATCTTCACCTCGGTGATGATTTCCCGGTACGGGGACAACGCTTCGACGGTTTCAAAAAGATTCTCCCCCAGGACATCCTTCTCCTTTCTGCCCAGAAGGACTTCGGCGCTTTTGTTCCAGACGGTGATCCGGTCCTGGGAATCGACCGATAAGAGAGCGTAAGGACTGGCGTTGATAACCTTTTCGGTGAAGGTCTGCAATGAACGGATTTCTTCGGTCAGCTCACGCCACTCAGAGACATCGCGGATCAGAATCAATGCACCGATCTGCCGCCTTCCCCGATGCAGGGGTTTGATCAGCAGATCGACAAAATTGTTTCCCGCACCGATGGGATTGAGAATGTTGATGCGGTTGACCGGCTGCTGATTTTTTATTGCATTTCGCAGATACTCGTCGAAGCCATCGGCCTGAGCCTGTACGGAAAGTATAGTACTAACAGGGCGCCCCAGCATTTTTTCCATTCCCGTAAACCGAACGATGCTGCCGTTGGCGAACAGGACCGTCAGGTTGCTGTCGACAACCAGAATAAATTCCGGTATGGTGTCGAATATATGCTGGGACAGGGCTATCTGGTTCTGCAGATTCAACTCCACTTGCCGCTGCCGGCTGATGTCCTCCCCCAGGATCAGGTATCCTTCATTGCCGATGATTCCGTTTTCAAATGGGATGATGCTGACCCGAACAAACCGGTCCCCTTCATGGGGCAGACTGATCCGACCGTCAAGCCCCAGCACTCTTCCCTTCCGCTTCAGTTGAATCCAGATTCGTTTCAGGAAATCCGGATCCAGAAGACCGGCTATCTGCAGGTTTTCCAAGGACTGGTCCAGGATATCCAGTCGATACCGGCCATAGCGGTTGATATAGCGGGGTTTGAAGTCGGAAGAATAATACCCGACAAAAAGATCGAGTGAATCGAGCAAAAGCTCGTTGCCCTGCTGAGCCCGTTCCATTTCCGCCTGCTGAATATTGAAAATCTTTTCGTAATCAGAACATCGACGAGCCACTTGACGAATCAGGGGAAGACTTCCAAAATATTTATCGTATTCGATGTCCTCGCCCAGATCCAAGGAAGAGATCATCTTTTTGAGAGGCAGCAGACACCTCACTCGATAGTACAGAATCACGCCGATGACACCCGCCACCGCCAGTATCAGCATCAGCATTTCACGCAATGCCAAGCTCCCTCCTCGAATATCGCCCCGCAACTCGGTATCCCGGGTTCAGAAGCATGCCGTCATATGGTTTCAGTAGACCAGCTTCACTCCTTCAATCTCCTTGACCGTTTCATAGGTACCCATTAAAAAGTATGGTTCCGAAGCCGTCTTTCCGAAAATTCTGATTTTCACTACCTGCCACTGGTAGCGATTGGCATAGAACGCTTCGAGATCATCGGCTTCCAGTCCGAATTCCGAACGAATCAGCACTTCGTCGCTGAGTACGTCCGGAGACAGCCCCCCCTTCAGCATCGGATAATCCACGTTGATTTGCCGTGAACCGTCTTCAAACAGATATTCGGCACGGAAAATGAGGTCCGGAAGCTTTTCCTCTCCGATATTCCGGACATGAAAACGGGCGAAAGGATAGATGATATGCCTTCCATTTACCTCTTTTCTCATCCATTTACAGGCAATGTCTTCTATCCGGACAGACTTGGCCACCATACCCAGTGATTCCGGTGCGGGCGGTTGCGGGGCTTCGCCGTTCAGACCGGATATTTTACGGGATATTTCAAAAGATCCAATCTTTCCGGGAGCGGAGTTCTTCCTGGCCAGAAGGCGGACGCGCACCGACTTCCATTCGGCGGCGTTGCTCAGAAAAGCCTCTTTGGATGAAGCCGAATACCCGTAACGGGAAGTGATCGTCAGCAATGGGCTCGTTTCTCCGGGATG
>CAYMND010000230.1:0-5146 GCA_964391685.1 uncultured Clostridia bacterium
AGACTACTCAACAGAACCACCCAAATCACATGAAGAAAAAACGGTTTTTTTATCATTTCTTTTCACTCCTTTTGCATCAGACTGCTTCATTTCCTGATCCACCGTCAAAACGTTCATATTGGGAACAGGTTCCTCCGACAATTGTCGGGTAGTTCAATTTTCAATCTTTGGTATGAGAGGAAACAGACTATCCATAACTTGCCACAACACCTCAAAATGGTATACTTCATACCGACATGACGACACTTTCCTATTTCATTCTGGTCATTGCTCTGCTCACTGCTTCCCTGGCCATATACCATATCCACAGTCTGAAACGCAGATATACTTCCTTACCTCTTCGACTGTACCTTCGTGCCATATGGGGCATCGGCATCATCACCTTGATCCAAGTCGGGGAAACCGTGGTCTACGTCATCTACGGATATCAGCACACTCCCCCCTTCTTCAGATACTTCATGTTCGCTGTCCATATCACGGTCGGTCTGCTTCGTATCAGCATTCCGTTTGATATTGTCAGGTTTTTCTTCGCCCTGTTCGATCGAAAATATTGGAAGGGATTCATATGGATCCAGATCGGGCTGATGACCTCACTGTTCGCCGTACACATCTGGGTGCTCAGTGCTCCTGATGCAAGGGGGTATCTGTACCGCTACCTTCTTCACATCCCCCGTTTTTTCTTTTCCATGGCTCTGATGGGTTCGGCTGTTCTGGCATGGCGATGGATCGGTTCCTCAAAATTCAAATCGGAGAAAAGGAGCATCCGGCTCCTGTCCCTCTTTTTAAGTTTTTACGCATTCGCACTGCTGTCCATCCGTTTCATGACCGAAGTTTCGCTTTTTTTCTATTTCTCCGGCAGTACCCTCAGAATTCTGGTGGCCTTCTTCTTCTATTTGTTCCACCTTCTGTTCGCCCACTCCCTGATCAAGAGCTTGAACCTCTACCGTGAAATGGAAAACAATCCTCAAATCGAAAAGATAATGAACCGATACCAGCTCACCCAACGTGAAATGCAAATCCTCAAACTGATCGAACAGGGGAAAACCAATCGAGAAATCGCAGAAGAGCTCGGCCTGTCCGCATATACCATCAGAGATCATTGTTCTCGGATTATGCAGAAAACGGGGCTGCGAAACCGCACCCAGCTGGTAACCCTGAGGAATTCCATTTCTTAAACATCAGTCTGACATGATATACTGAGAGATGCAGCTCTTATCCCACTTCATGGTCATCGTGTCGCTGATCCTGGGAACCCAGGCGATTTATTCTCTTGTTCTCTTCCGAAAAAAGTTCAACGAAAAAAAAATTACACCCTACATATATGCCTTAATGGGAATCAATCTGGTTTCTCTGTTTCAAGTCGGAGAAACCCTGTTGCAAATCATCAGAACATCGGATCAATTTCCGACTCTGTTGGTGAATGCACTCTATGTATCATCCATTTTTCTTGGATTGGTTCGCTTTTGGATAGCGCAAAACATTTTTCGCTTCTTTTTTCTGATAACTGCGCATCGTAGACTCAAACTGTTTGATCGCATCACTGCGGCGACCATGATTGTATTCTGCGGTCTACACATCTCCGTTTTCGTAAATGAATCATGGGGACTCACCATGGGGCCATGGCTTAATACAATCCCCCATTACGTCTTCTCCTTCCTGCTGATCTCCGCTTCTGTACAAGCCGAGTATCTGAGTCGAGAATTGATTGCCGTACCCGCTAAAAAATCCTTACGAATACTGGGACGATTTATCGGTTTGTTTGCTATCCTGGCGGTCATTATCCTCATGGCTGTTTCATTCCGCTGGACCAATCAATCCACAGCCTTTATCCTGGGCATCTCTCTCACCTTGTGTTTCAACGCCCTGCATCTCCCCTTTTCCCGTAAGTTGTTCACCAGCCTGCTAATCGGTGGACGGCAAAATCAAACGACACTCTCTGATTTGAGTTTGCAATTCGGCCTGACGGAGCGGGAGAACGAAATCATCACACTCATCTTTCAAGGAAAAACAAACAAGGAAATCGGAGATCAACTGTACCTCAGTTTTTACACCGTCAGGGACTATACCTCGAGTATCTATCGCAAGGCAGGAGTCAAAAATCGCACACAATTGACCGCACTTTTCGAGCAAGTCCAGGAAAATCTCCCAAAATCATGAAACCACAACGCGTTCTATAGCCAAAAGGCTAAAGGTGAACCTGTCCATTGCAATCTGTCATCGAATATCCTGTATATGCAGTACCCATTCTCCTTCGGTTGCATCGTCTTCAATCAGTTGATAGATTTTTCGTTTCGATACCGCAAAGGCTTCCGGAACCATGATATCCTTGAAACGAAAGGGGACGACAGTGTTGTATAGAAATCCGCCGTCAGCATCGAACAAGGCTACATCCGTTCCCGTCTCGTTCCCTGTCCAGCGGATGATGACCAGTTCAGCACCTCCGGCACAGAACAGCCGGATTCCTGGATAATAATCCGGCAGAATCAAATCGTTCCGTATGTCCTGAACCAGGTCATTGAACACCGGATCCCTTTTATAGTAATCCAGCCATCGTTCCCTTTCGCCACTCGGAACCTTGACTTTCCGATACGAATGATTGATATCGATGGTCTTCTGCAGCGTTCCCGAATGATCGAAAACGGCCACAAAGTTCTTATCCCGCTCAATGTAAATCCGCTCCCCGATCAGGTAGAACAATGGTCCAGACATGAAATACGGATTGACTTCCCGGCCTCGTGTAAACCAACTTTTCGTGCGAGAAAGTTCCGGTCCCGGTTCCATGCCTGACCGGTATAACCTGACGGTATTGTAATTGATTCCTTCATCGACAACGGTACCTCTTCCGACATACCCATTCGCCAGCGGTCTGAAACTCGGCCAGGGAACCGAAGATCTGATTTCCCGGATAAACCGCCCGTCCCCGGAAAAATAGGAGAGTTTGCCGACACTGGTCACCGCCAATGAAGAATCGGGTAACAATTGCACGGAAACATTGCCCATATTGGTCCGGGGCGGAACGTAAAACTCTCCCGGCCCTTCTCCTCTTTTTCCGAATTTCTTTATCAGTTTCCGACTCTCCAAATCGTAAATCGATACGGAAACACCTTCAACGATAACCAATCTCCCCGAATCTTCATCCACGAGCATCAGATAGGGATTAACGATGCCTTCGATTTTCCCCAGTTCCCGGGCTGTAACCGGATCGAAGTTCAAAAGCATCAGGAAGGAAAAAACAAAAAAAACAATCATTTTGGTGCTCATCAATACTCCTTGTAAGGGTAACGATCTTATCCATGACCGGTTCCTTTTCTGTTGGGACTGTTCGGATACCGTAGGGATACCCCGAATAATGTCGGGTTTTTGTAATTCAATCTATTGGTATAAAAAAAAACCCGCCCCCGAAGGGGCGGGCCAAACCATATTGAATTCTTATGACAAGAATCAGAAGCTGAACTTGACACCGAAACGGATCTGGAACGGATTTCCTCGAAGACCGTCTCCGTAGAACCAGCGATCTTTCTTGAACTGGGGATCCAGCAGGAGATCACCAAAATCGTCGATATTCCAGCTGTTGGTAACCAGCTGTTCATCAGTTACTGCAACGGCGTCCTGGTTGTAGATCTGGTAGACGGACATGGCGGTACGGGTGTTGAGAACATTGTCGATATTGACATTGAGCTGCAGGGTGTTTTTGCCCAGCTTGATGTCGTAGGAAAAGTTGAGATCCAGTGTAGTCAGGAAGTCAGTACGCCCCAGGTCACCTCGATTGTAGGGCATGTATCCCTGAACATCCATAGACCAGACCGTGGAAATCGGCACTCCGCTCAGGCCGTTGAAAACGGCGCCCACGGTCAGGCCGAAGGGGAACATGTAGGAGCCGTAGGCCTTGAAGACATGGGTTCGATCAACGTTGAGAGGTCCGTCGATGGGATTGAGTTCCTTGTCGAAGGCCAGGTACCAAAGATCAAAGAAGCGCTGTACATTGGCATCGGTTCGACCGTCTTCGTCCCCGGAAGCCAGACCGGAGTAGTTGCCGGTCTGACGGCTCCAGGTATAGGCAAAGCCACCCATCCAGTTGTCGGAAAAGCGTTTTTCCAGTGAAAGGTTGACACCCCAGTATTCGCGCTTGGCCTTGGGTATATCCGGTGCTGCCTGGGGAATCAATCCCAGCTCTTTGGCATTCTTCCAGGCTTCCTTGATGAATTCACCACCCGGGTTGGTCGTGAAGTAACTTTCACCCGTCGCGGTGAGAACGCCGATATCCTCGATGGCCCAGAGCAGATGCTTGTTCACCAGGCGAGCCTTGAAAGCGATATCGTTTGTAATTCTCTGTTCAAATCCCAGCGAGAGTTCCCGCTGGCTCATGGCCTTCATATCGGGATCCGTATCGCCGAAAGACGGCTCACGGAAGTCGAAAACCGCCAAGGGTGTACCGTATTCCCATCCCTCCTGACCGATTTTGTCCCATTCATATGTATTCAGGGGATAGTATGCGGATTTCCATTTGAATCCGCCGTAGGAGCCCGCAGCCATGGAAAGCTTCATCACATCGTAGAAGATGCCGAAAGAGCCGGAAATCTTGGTGCTGGCATCGCCTTTGATATCCCAGACAAATCCCAGGCGCGGTGCCAGCTTGTCCCCGAAATTCCATTCTATGGGCTTGACATCCGCATACGCCGGATCGGTACTATAGGACGGGATATACTCGGATTCGGCCCGGACACCGAAATTGAGGGTGAAGCGTTCGCCGATGGTCCAGCTGTCCTGCAGGTACAGGGCCCAGCGGTTGGAATAGGCCTTGTAAAAGGGACCGAATGGACCGGTGTCATCGTTGCCGCGAACGGCGTAATAGCCATAGGTCCCCCTGCCGTAGTTGGTTCCGTAGGCAATGAAGTCGCGGTCCCAGGCCAAGCGGACAATGGGGTAGACGGCAGTGTTGTTGAAATCCTGTCCCTGACGGACGTACTGTACACCGGCCTTGAAAGCGTGATCACCGGCGAGAGTCAGATAATAGGAAAAATCAGCGTTGAGGCTGTATTTTTCATTTTTCGCCTTGACCAGCGCCTGAGGTACAACAGCGGCACTGATATATCCGGCTGTGCGAACATAGTCATTGGGGATGTCGAGTCCGGCGTTACTGGTGTTG
>CAYMND010000231.1:0-5129 GCA_964391685.1 uncultured Clostridia bacterium
TTTTTGGCGTTCACACAACCTACGCCAAGGCAAGCCTGCTGCGTCAGGACCTAGCGGTGGTGCAGGGGGGGCGGGCTTCTCTGTACAGCGGACCGGGAGAGCATCATACCGCTCTCTTCTCCCTTCCGAAAGGGCTGATCGTACGCATCCGTGAAGAGAGCACACATTGGCTGCGGGTTACGGCGGGGAAAGAAGTGTCCGGCTGGATCAAACCCGAATGGCTGATCAAGCTGTGAGCAGGAGAACCATGAAATTATCACTTCCCGAACGAATTGTTGAACTGGAAGAGCCTGTAGTGATGGGGATTTTGAATGTGACACCGGATTCCTTCTCCGACGGGGGGATTTATCATGATCCCGGGCAGGCCCTGCAGCATTCCCGGCTCATGATCGAGCAGGGGGCGCAGATTATTGATGTGGGTGGGGAAAGTACCCGCCCAGGAGCCCGGGTTGTGGATGCCGATACAGAGATCGAACGGGTTGTCGGGCTTATCCGGAAGATCAAGCAGGGTAGTGATGTTTTGGTTTCGGTGGATACCCGCAAAGCCAGGGTGGCCAGGGAAGCCCTTTCAGCCGGAGCGGATATTGTGAACGATATTTCGGCCCTTCGATATGACGAGGAGATGGCTGCGGTAGTGGCTTCCTGGCAATGCCCCGTGGTTCTGATGCACATGCTGGGGACTCCTGAAACGATGCAGGAGAGCCCGTACTATGACGATGTAATGGCTGATTTGAAGGAATTCTTTTCGGAACGGATCGCTTTCGCCGAAGAGGCCGGAATCGGCCGGGAGCAGCTGATCCTGGATCCGGGGATTGGTTTCGGCAAACGGGTGCAGGACAATATCGACATCATCCGCAATCTTTGGAGTTTGTCCGTTTTCAACCTTCCGCTCATGATCGGTCTGTCCAGGAAGCGGTTTCTCGGATCCATAGCCGGAGAGCGCGAGGCAGCCGAGAGGGACTGGGAAAGCCTGGCGGCCAATCTGGCGGCCTGGAAGCGGGGAGCACAGATTTTTCGGGTACACAACGTCGCCGCGACTGTTCGCGGCTTGAAAACAGCCCGTGCCCTTCTATAGATAAAGGCGGACCGGCCTGTCAGGGCTCGAAAGGATGGTCGCGGTCGAAATCCGGCTGGTAATGGCGTGAACTCTCAAGCTCCTGGATCCACCCGTTTTCAAAACCCAGTTCTTCCAGGTGCAGACATACCCGATTATATTCCTCCTCACTGACCGGGCGGTCGAAAGGAGGAGTGTTGAGCACTGCTTTCGTCGGGTGGTACTGGGACATCAGGGAGATGTGAATATCGCGGGACAACTCTTGTGCAATCCAGTCCAGGCAGGCGATGCTGTTCTCCGGATATCCCGGAAGCACCAGATGTCGGATGATCATTCCGTGCCGGGCCAGACCCGAAGAGTCCAGCTCCAGCCGAGGTCCGTTCATCTGGCGGAACATTTCTTTCAAGGCCGATCGGGCGGTTTCGGGATAGTCCGGAGCACCGGAAGCTTTTTCGGCCAGCTGATGATCCGCGTATTTTAGATCGGGCAGGTAGACATCGACGAGTCCTTCAATCTCCTTCAGTGTTTCAGCGCAGTCGTATCCACTGCTGTTGTAGACAACGGTTGGAACGTGTCCACGGTGTTGCAGCGCCTCGATGATGCGGACCATTTGCGGAATCACGTGACTTGGAGATACAAATCCGAGGTTGTCGATTCCTTGTCCCAGGAGATGCTCGATCCTGAGGACCGTTCGATGGATACTCCAGTATTCCGGCGGCCGGTGGTTGTCACTGATCTGGCTGTTCTGGCAGAATCTGCACTGCAGATTGCAATGGGAGAAGAAGACGTTGCAGATGCCACGCTCACCGCTGATGACCGGTTCTTCTCCCCGGTGTATGCAGATTGAGGCGATGGGAATACGGTCGTCGATGCCGCAGTATCCCAAAGAACCCGATTGCCGATCGACACCGCAGTGCCGCGGGCAGAGGCGGCAATCGTCAAGCATCCGGCTGGGGACGGGCATGATATTTCCCCCTGATCCAGACAATCAGGGCGCTGAGACCGTATAAGAAGGCTGAACAGAAGATGATGGCTGCACCGGAGGGAATTCCAAGAAGAAAAGATATCACCAGGCCGAGCAGGGTGTCGATTACGGCAACCATGACGGAGAGAGCGGTCATGTTGGCAAAACGCCTGCAGAATAAATTGGCGGTGATCTGGGGAAGAGTCAGTAGGGAGATGACCAGAATAATCCCCACGGTGCGGATGTTGAAAACGATGGCCAATGCGGTCAGAATCAGCAGAATAACGCTCAGCAGGTCCACCGGAAGTCCCCGGCTGCGGGCGTAGTTTTCGTCGAAGGCGATCAGCTGGATCTCCTTGAAGAAGATGATGAAGAAGCCCACGACGATCGCCGCCAATCCGCCGAGCAGGATGAGTTCTGTTCGGGAAACCGTCAGAATGTCTCCGAAAAGGTATGCCGAAAGGTTGGCGGCGTATCCCGGAGTCATATAGATGAAGATGATGCCGGTGGCCATGCCCAGGGACCAGAAGATCCCAATCAGCGAATCCTCTCGCAGACGGTGATGACGGGAAAAGTGGTGGATTCCGAATGCAGTGAGGACTGAAAAAAGAGAGGCTCCAAAAATCGGATGAAAACCCAGATATTGGGCGATACCGACTCCACCGAAGGATGCGTGACTGATACCTCCGCTGATGAATACCAGACGCCTGCTGACGATGTAGCTGCCCAGAATACCGCAGCTGATACTGGATAATACGGCCGCCGTCATGGCGTTGACGAAAAAGGGATATTTCAGGAGTTCGATCATGATGGTTTTTCGGTTTGCTCCATACTGTGCTCTTTCAGTACACGGTGGGCCACGGGTCCGTGACTGATCAGTTGAATCGGGCAGAGATAAGAGTCCAGTATCTCTTGGGTGATCTCGCCGCTGTCGTGGAAGTGCAGCCCTCCGTTGACGCAGGCGATGCTCTTGACATGGGCGGCTATCGTGCCCAGATCATGGGAAACCAGCAGGATGGTCAATTCCTTGCTGAGTTGATCCAGGAGTTCATAGAAGGATTGTACAAAGCTGCTGTCAACGAAAGTGTCCGGTTCGTCGAGGAGCAGCATGGTCGGCTGGTTGACCAGCGCCCGGGCCAGGAAGCTCCGTTGCTGTTGGCCTCCGGATAATTCTCCGATGCGTTGGTTTCGCATGGAGAGGATGCCCAACCGGTCCATCAGTGCTTCGGCCTGGCGTTTCAAATCCGAGTTCATCCGTTTCCCCACGCGGCCGGGTTCACAGAAACCGCCCAGGACCAGGTCCTTGACGGTAATGGGAAAATCCGGATCGATCTGCTGCTGTTGAGGCATGTACCCGATCTGGGCCAGAGGGGGTCGGTTTCCGGGGAAAGTGTAGCGGATTGTCCCCTGCATGGGGGCGACCAGCCCGAGAAGGACACGTAAAAGAGTCGTTTTCCCCCCGCCGTTGGGGCCGACGACGCCGATGAAATCACCCGCCATAACGGTCAGGTTGATATTCCGGAGTGCCATTTTCCCCGTACTGTAGCCGGCGCTGATATTCTCCAGTTGGATCAGGGAATTCATGACGGTTTGATGGAGGAGGCAATGGATTGTGCTGCTTCCATGATCATTGACGGCCAATCCTCCTGAAGGGGATCGAGCTCAACTACTGATATGTTCAGGGTTTCGGCGATGGCTTCCGCATTCTTGCGCTCGAACTGGTTCTGGATAAAGATGGATCTGATGTTTTTCCCCCGGGCCAGGTCGGTCATCGCTTTCATGTGTTGCGGACTGGGAGATTTCCCCTCGTCTTCGATGGCGTATTGAGTAAGGCCGTAATCCCGGGCGAAATAACCCCAGGCTGGATGAAAAACCATGAATCCTTCTCCTTTGAATGGCGTCAGAATGGAGCGTACTTTCTGGTCCAGGGCTTCGATTTCCGAGCTGAGTCGGTCCAGGTTGAGATTGATCTGCTGTTCTCTGACCGGATATTTTTCGATCAGCATCGGGGCCAGGTGCCGGCAATAGCGTAGCATCAGAACGGGGGAAAGCCATATATGGGGGTCGATGCCGCTGTAGTAGACCGGCTCGTCCCCCGATGCGGTTTCGTGAACATCACCTTTGCTGTGATGATGGATGCGGCCGGTCAGGAATTCAATACTTCGGCTGGGATTGATGACCTTCAGTTTCGGGTAAGAGGAGATGTACTTTTCCAGCCAGGCGGTTTCGATCCCGATATGACCGATGCGCACGTAGAGGTCCGCTTCACTGAGCATCTTCATCTGCAGAGGATTTGGTGCATATGTTTCGGGACTGCTTCCCGGAGGGACGATGACCATGATCTCGAAATCATCGCCGAGCAGTCTCTTCAGCAGGTAACGCTGTGGCATGATGGTAACTGCGACTGTGGGCTTTCTGGGACGAGCGGCGGGTTCATCTCTCTTGAGCGGTTCCGTTTGGGAACATGCCGAAAGCAGCAGGACTGGGATCAGAAAGCCGAAAAACAGTTTCATATCAAGACCTCCGAAGAATATTCCGAGAGTGGTCAGACATGAACTTATTCCGAAACGGGCTGTTTGTCAACCCTGTCTTCGGCAGAGAACCCGTCAGATGGTTGGAACCATCGTTGAGTTTCTACAGCGGTCCGGTTGAAAATATTATAAAAAAAAGGTAGATTGAATATAACTTTTTCAGATTGCAGGTGAGGCAGATGAACGAAGAAAAGAAGCAAAATGATTTTGAAACCCTGACCATAGGAACTTCTGAACCGAAACGCCCGGCCATATGGATTCTGAGGTTGCTGCTGCTGTTGTTGATCATCGGCGCCGTTCTGGTTGTGCGATCGGCGATTCAGGGCCAGGTCGGACCTGAAGAAATTGAAAAGAGCTTGCAGGTTGTTGAATCCGAAAGCATCTGGGTTGATAAGGAAAGTGAAGAACCCGGAAAGATATCGATTGTTCCATCCATCTCCTTCCGGGTTAAAAATGTCGGAGATAGACCGCTGGGCACCCTGAAATTCATCGGTATTTTCGAAATGATCGAGGGCGGTGAACAGATCGGGGACGGAAATATTCCGCAGCTTGAAACGCCTCTTCATCCCGGAGAAACGAG
>CAYMND010000232.1:0-5096 GCA_964391685.1 uncultured Clostridia bacterium
CAGCGAAACCGTAATGTCAAGGGGAAAAACGGTTTGGTTGCCTGGCACCCGGGGGTTAGGTGGCACCTGGAGGTGACTGGGTTTTGGGCAGGTAAAGATGGACTGCAATGCTTGATTCCAGTTGAAGAATTGGAGAGAATGCAATTGTTATTACTTTCAGGTCAGAATCGTATACATGGAGGCGGCCGATGAGTTTACGTGGAAGGGCAAAATTTTTGATCGAATTGGTTTTTATGCTGTTTTTCATATGCGCGTGCTCCACTGTTTCCACTCCTTATCCACTTAACGATCAGCCGACACCGATGGATCAGGAAAAGTTCGAGGGAACCTGGATTGTGGAGGGAGGAGCTGTTGCTGTGAGATTCGCGGATGACGGTGTCGGCCATATTGCGGGTGTCGAATGGGAAGGCGGAAAGTTCAGGTTGATGCAGGGAGAATTGATTGTTACTGAAGGTGTGCCTACTAATTATTTATCGATCCGTTTCGACGATCAGGGGCAGTGGCACGAGCAGTATGCTCTGGTTCGGTACAAGTTTACTGATCAGGGAGAGTTAGTGCTGTGGTCGCCTGATATCGAGGCTTTCGAATCGGCCATTGAGGCGAAGGAACTGAAAGGAGCAATCGAAAAGGACCGCTACAACACTGAAATAACCTTGACAGAAGCGCCCGATTCACTGGTCAGGTTCATGAACGATCCGAAACGGCAGAACCTGTTCAATTACCAAGAACCAATTGTTCTGCGGCGGATTGACTTACCGGTAAATAGTGGTTCTTACCAGTCGGATACTGAGAAAAGAAAGGATTGAATTGAAGATGGAAGTGATGATGATGAAATTGAGGAACTGTGATGATCTGATTCCTATGACTAATGAAGTATTCGCCCTGCCAATACGGAACCTGCCTCTTGCCGATATTCCCCTGGAAGGGGTTACCGCCTATCTGTCACAGGGGGATAACCATCAGGTTATTTTTATGCATTTCAAGAATGATGTAATATTGCCTGAACATTCTCACCGTGCCCAAATCGGTTTTGTCCTTGAAGGTGAGATCGAACTGACCATTGATGGAGTAATGTACCATTTCAGTAAAGGAGACAGGTATTTCATCCCGGAAGGGGTGAGGCATTCCGGTCGGATCTTCGCTGGCTACGCTGACATCACTTTTTTTGATGAAATGGACCGTTACATCCGGAAAAAGGATGTCGAAAATGGTGATTGACGGCCACGCCCACGCCTGCGGTAGTTATCTGACAAGTATGCAGATCACGTCTTACCTGGATGATCACGGTGTTGATTGCGTGGTCCTGGCTCCGGGGCAGCTGAACAGCCGGAAAACGTATTCTCTGAAAGACAGGACTGCCTCCGATCCCGGGAAGGATACTGTGAATTCGTTGAAATATCTGATCCGAATCGTCGTCACATTGTCGGGCGCGGCGAAGCAGATTCCGGTGGGCAACGAATATGTGTTCGGATTGAAAAGAGAAAATCCCAGGGTCCGTCAATTTTTCTGGATCAGCCGGGAGAGTATTGAAGAGATTGCAAAGCAGTATGAACGGATGAAGTTCGACGGAGTTAAAATTCACCAATGCTGGATTGAAAAGAAGATCGATACGGCCTGGTTTGAAGAGCTGGTCTGTTTCCTGGTCGACAGGGACATCCCGCTGTTTATCCACCTCGGTTCATACGGAGAGATTCCCAGAATCATCAATGTCCAGGGACGGCACGTGAATTTGAAGTTGATTATAGGTCACTGTTTCGGTATCGAGCGATTCATTGAAAGCAGAGAGTCCCTTTCTGACAATGTCCATTTCGACATTTCCAATAACTATTTCGTCTCCCGTGAACGGTTGATCGAGGGTATTCGAAAGCTGGGAGCCCACCGGTTTCTGCTGGGATCCGACACACCCTATGGACGGGACTCACTGAAGCTGACCATGGAAAGGGTCGACTCCCTGCCTGTCGGGCAGGCGGTCAAGGATGCGATCCTGGGCCTGAACATGAAACGCCTGCTATGGTCCGGGGATGACCGTTCTCTTTCGGGAACGGATGTAAAAGAATCAAGGGAGGGTTGAATGAAAGTTGATCCGGCTGTTAAACAACTGTTGCTGCCGCTTCGAATCGGTATAGATCCGATGGAACGGTTAGTTGTCGTGTCCTGCAAGGGAAATCCGGAGTTCGAGACCGTCGAACCACAGTTGTTCGATGACAAAACGAATGGAAAGGGGGTGAGAATATTGCGCTACCGGCGCGACGGCCGGGTGGATGTGTACTGGCAGTCCGGTGTGAATGTGGACCGGAAATCGATTGAGATCGGTGCCGGAATCGCCGATTTTTCAGAAACCGCCGTTGAGCGTTCCCGATTTGAAATTACCGAGCGGGGATTGGATCTGGACATCGCCTTTATCGATGGGCAGGGGCGCCGTAACGAGTTGAGGATAAAGGAGAACCGTTCGTCGCTGAAATGCTTTCCTCTGCTGGCACCGGTAGGCGCCGATATTGAGAATCCCAAACAGTTGTTCCTGGTGTACATGACTGATTTCGATTTCGTTCGCCGTAAAGGAACGTCGTTTGAGGGCCGGATCGGAGATTGGGGGCTCAAACCGGCTTCTTTGCCTCTTCTTCTGCATGGGCAGCGGATCTGGATGATCCGCTACGTGGACAAGCCGGTGATCGGAACGGTCAATCCCGACGGCTGTCGCCCGTTGGTGGTACCTTTTCCGGTACCGGACAAAGCGATGACCGAAGAAATGCGGATTGAAACCACTGCGGGTGGTGGTGTTACGGAAATCTGTTCCGGAGAGAAGAACCGGTGCATTCGAATGAATTTTATCCCCGGATTCCCGAATCTGTCGGACTTGACCGAAGGGGAGAAGGTTTCGGGACAGTGGAGAATACGGATCAGCGGCGTGAAGATCACCGGCGGGAAATTCACAGTTGAACGGTCGGAGAGCGGCTTCGATATCGAGCTGGATGTTCTGGAACACTGGCAGCCTCACAATCTTCCGTTGAGCATGAAAATGCTCGTGCTGCTGATTCGAAAATTCCGATCCTGGCCGGCGACCTATCGCTGGCGGGGAAGGCTGATTCCGGGTGATCCACCTGAGATGCAGGGAATCTGGGAACGTAAAACGAAATGACGGCCCTGATCACAGCGGACCTCATCGTCGTCGTTCATTTTATGTATATCGTTTTCGTAATGCTGGGCGCCCTGCTCGCCTTTCGCCGGCCGAAGATTATCTGGATGCATATCCCCGCTGTGATTTGGGGGGCGGTCATCGAACTGAGCGGGGGAATCTGTCCGTTGACACCGCTGGAGAACCGGTTACGGATTGCCGCCGGTCGGGAAGGCTACGCCGGTGATTTCATTGAACGCTATCTGATTCCCCTGATCTACCCGGACGGTCTGACACGGACCGTCCAACTGGTTCTCGGCGCCTTCGTCATCGTCGTCAATCTGATCCTGTACACCCTGCTGATCACCCGGTACAGGCGTCGCCGAAACGTGGTATAAAGTAGGGTATGAAACGTACGATATTGAGATCTTCGGTCACCGCCGCCACCTTGCTGCCGATTATGGTCATGATCTTCCTGATGGTACTGTTTGATTTTGGCTTGTTGGGCCGGTGTGACGGGATCGGATATCTGGTTTGGGCTTTTCGTCTGTCTCCGGTTCTCCTGGCCATCGCCATGGCGGGGACGATCCGGATGGCGGTCGTCCGACTGGGGGAACCGTGGCCCCTTCTGATAACCGCCTTGGTCGTACAAACATCGGGAATCATTTTCTGCCTGTATCGTCTGACCTTAGGATAATCGAGAAACATCCCATGAAATCTACTGTTCGGAAAACCATGAACAATGTCGTACTGATCGGTCTGGTCAGCTTTTTCGCCGACCTGAGCACCGAAATGGTCTACCCGCTGATTCCCCTCTACCTGATTTCGGCCTTCGGTGCCACTCCGGCCCTGGTCGGCGTCATTGAGGGCATTGCCGAAAGCCTGGCCAGTCTGTTAAAGGTCTTCAGCGGTTATTATTCGGACAGGTATCAAAAGAAGAAACCCATCGCCTTTTTCGGCTATGCCACGGGGCTGGTATACAAACTGGCCCTGGTCATCGCCGGTTCCTGGGTGGGCATTCTTGGGGCACGGGTGATTGATCGTTTCGGTAAGGGGATACGTACTGCGCCCCGGGACGTTCTGGTGAGCGAGAGCAGTGAAAAAGGAAAACTCGGCCACTCTTTCGGGTTGCACAAGGCCTTGGACATGGCCGGATCGGCAGTCGGCATACTGGCTGCTTTCGCCATTATGAGTATGGGAGGCGGACGTTCCGGCTATAGGACGATATTTCTGGTTTCCTGCATTCCCATGATAGCGGCTCTGTTTCTGTTCATCTTCATCCGGGAAACGGGCAGTCCCTTGCAGGCCGGTCAAAAAAAGCCTCGATTTTTTGGCGGAATAAAAAATCTGGATCGTCGGTTGAAACTCTATCTGATCGTGGCTTTCATCTTCACTCTGGGCAACTCCTCCAACACTTTCCTGCTGCTCCGGGCGGGAGGTGCCGGTTTCGATCCGGCCTCGGTTGTGCTGCTGTACTTCGTCTACAACGCGGTTTCGTCCTTGTTGGCACTGCCGCTTGGACGAAGTTCGGACCGATTCGGGAGAAGACGAATCCTGGTATCCGGCTACCTGACATTCTCTCTGGTGTACGCCGCATTCGCCTGGGCCGGGAATAAAATTGTCATCATTTCCGCATTCGTTCTCTATGGACTCTATACGGCCATGACCGCCGGAGTGGAGCGGGCCTTCATTGCGGAAATCGCCCCCGGAGAGCTGAAGGGGACCATGCTTGGTCTTCATTCAACCATCGTCGGGTTCGCTCTTCTTCCAGCCAGCCTGATCGCAGGTATTCTCTGGAATGCCTTCGGTCCGGTGGTACCGTTCGCCTTCGGAGCCGCTCTGTCTTTTCTGTCGGCACTGGTCCTGGCCATTGGACTGAAATCGAAAGAAGAACCGGAATACCTGGTATGAAAAGGGAGTAATAAATGGATTTGAGCAATTTTCGGCACGAACTGACCCCGAGAGATAAAACCTTCACCCTGGC